>NZ_JACSMT010000121.1:0-220 GCF_018618815.1 Exiguobacterium sp. s128
CAAATTCAATTCGCTAAGAGACCACGAGGTCTATGAACGAGTTATGAATTACTTAAATTACTATAACGAAGAACGAATCCAAGAAAAATCAGGCTACCTGACACCTAAAAAATACGGTGTACTGGCAGCCTAATGGGCTAACCTAAAATTTTGAGACAATATAAAACACCTTCGGAGTGGTACACTTTTAAAAAGTACTAACATCGGAGGTGTTTTTGCA
>NZ_JACSMT010000122.1:0-205 GCF_018618815.1 Exiguobacterium sp. s128
ATCCAATCGAGACTTCAGGAAGCTGGTTTTTGCCTTGGATGTTGGTCTTGTACGACTGGACGGGATGGCGCTTGGACTTGAATCGAGGGTGTTCGTTCTGCTTCTTGAAGAAGCGATCAAACGCATCAGCAAGATGTTTGACGCTGATCTGAACAGATGTGCTATCGACTTCCTTCAACCAGTCGAACTCCTGCTTCAACAAAGG
>NZ_JACSMT010000014.1:0-64185 GCF_018618815.1 Exiguobacterium sp. s128
AATGTGGTGTGGTAACTCCATTCTACACGAGGCCGTTATGGGCTTTTTGTGTTTTCCGTCAGGTGTTGCACTTAATATTACAATTCGTCACACAAAAAACCGCTACATAAAATTTATGTAGCGGTGAAGGTACTTCACGAAGATTAAAAAGAATACGAGTGTTCTTTATAATTTCCGAAAACCGTATGAATCTCGGAAAATGTGACAAAGGCATTGGATTCGACAGAGGAAACGATTTCTTGTAGTTTAAGGATTTCATTGTTTTGGACAACGACATACACCATCTTTTTCGTTCGGTTCGAATACCCACCACGCGCATCAAGAATCGTCACACCACGTCCAAGTTCTTTTGTGATGACCTCATTGATTTCATCTGCTTTTTCACAAATGATGATACATTGCTTAGAAGCAGAATAAAAACTATAGACGGTTTGAAGTGCTTTTGCACGAACAAAACTCATGATCAGTGCATACATGACGTGCTTCAAATCAAATACAAACCAGACGAGTACATAAATCACTAAGTCCTGCATTAAAAAAATACGTGGGAGCGGCCAATTATGAAAACGTGCATAGAAAAATTTCCCGAGAATATCGAGTCCGCCTGTTGAGGCACCGCCAAAGAAAATCAAGGCCATCGCTAAACCAGAAACAAGACCGGCAAAAATAGAAGCGACGAGAGGATCATTTAAAGACTCAGGTACGATTTGTGTTGGAATCCAGTCAATCAAAAAAGAAGAGACCAGGACGATGATACCCGATAAAAACATAAATCGTTTGGGTAAAAAACGAAAGCCGAGTAAAAAAAGTGGGATGTTTAAGACAAGTTGTGTCAAGCCGATGGGTGTATGAAACAATTCTTGGGCAATGAGCGTAATCCCCATGATACCACCGGATCCGATATCGTTAGGTGATAAGAGAAGGCTGATATACAACGAGTACAACAATGTTCCAACCAAAAGGAAACCAATTTTTTCTGTTCGTTTTTTCTTTGTAGGTCGTTTAATTTTCATGGTGAATGATGAGAAATCTCATGCTCCTCCTCTGTAAAAGTATCTGCCTGCAAGAGTACGCTGATATCAGGAATAATTCAACCCCTGATTTGAAAAAGGTTAACAAAACGACGAGTTTTTTGAGAAAGGGGACCATTTTTTTGAAAAAAATCATACTGATCATTTTCTGTGTCGGAATCGGGTTATCGACCGGTTCATGGGTGGTCTTACAGCAGCAAAAACAACCGGAAGAAGAAAGTTGGAAAGACGGTCATGTGATTACCCGTCATGTCGGCACGTCCATTTCAAATACGGCAGCCATCGAAGAATTGGTCAAACAGTTTCCGTTCTCCGAGTCCTTAGACGACGTTTCAATTACAGGGACAACCGTACGGATGACGTATCGCGTGACGGGGAAAGAACGAGTAGCGTGGACAGGGAGCGATACGGAGGATATTAAACGTGGAAGCCCATTCTTTTTAGAAAGTCGTTTGCCAAAGCTCATCATGCACCATACGTTAGGTCTTTTTTTGAGTGTATCGGATCTCTCCGAACTCCGGATCGAGTACAATGATCCGTTCACTGAAGTGGTATTTGACGTGGACCGTTCGAAGTTTGAAGAGTATACGCCGAAAGATATCGACCGAGCCAGTTCTTCCGCAGATCGGTTTAATCGTGTCGTCGTGGAAGACTATATTCTTGTTGATTCAAGGCGGGCCGCATTTTTCGAAAAGTTTGTCGATGCGCTCCGCATCACACCTGAAAACTAGTTGTATCTAACAATGAAAAGGCATTTTTCACAAACTTGACACAATGATATCGTTTTCACCTTGTTCTTTTGACAAAACGCTAAATAAGGTCTATTCATCACTTGAACATCTTATAAGATGGAAGTATGATAATAAGTGAACAGACATTGTGAAGTTTTGAACAAAAGAAAGCGAGGTTTCTACGATGAACGAGGTAGAAGCATTAGAAGGATTAAGAAAAAAAGCCGTCAAATCGACGCAAATGTTACAGTTGCGTCCACTAGAATATTTGGTTCGAGCGATGCTGGCTGGCGTTTTCATTGGTTTTGCAATCATATTTACACTTAAATCAATCAACGGTTTTTATTTAAATGAATCACCTGTCACGACACTTGTCGGTGGATTGACGTTTGGTGTTGCGCTCGTCTTGATTGTTTATGGCGGAGCAGAATTGTTCACCGGAAACACGATGTACTTTACGACATCGACGATGCGTGGTTATACATCGAAAATGGATACGTTTAAAGTATGGACGCTTTGTTTTATCGGAAACGGACTCGGCGGATTGGCATTTGCTTTACTGTTTTCACAAACGGGAATCATTCAGGAACTCGGGATGGACAACTGGTTGTTTGCCGTATCGGAGACGAAGATTCACCATACGACATGGGAAATCTTTACCCGAGCGATTTTTTGCAACTGGATGGTCTGTCTAGCGATTTTCATTCCAAAAAACATGAAAAATGAGTTAGCACAAATCATGATGATGATGATCCTCGTGGCTGTTTTCTTTGCCTCTGGATTTGATCATGTCATTGCTAACATGGCATTGTTCTCACTTGCTTTAGTCGTACCGCACCCAGAAGCGATTTCGTTTGCTGGAGCAATCCACAATCTGATTCCTGCCTTGTTTGGAAACATCATCGGCGGAGCACTTTTCATGGGAATGATCTACACATGGCTCAATAAATCAAAATTAGAAGTCGATCAATCGGATCAAGAAGCAGCAACGATCAATATCGCTTCAAAACAAAAAGCTTAAAAAATGGCCCGGGTTCGATGGGCTTGACCATACACAAAGAAGGATCCGATGAAAAAATCGGATCCTTCTTTGTTATGAATGGGTGTAGGACATGATCTGATTCGGTTACTCCAGATGCTGAAAACGATCGACATCTGCCGCCAGTTCTTCGTAGATGGCTTCGACGATTTGTGCATCGTCGAATAATCCTAAGATGTTTTCATCTGGTAAGGCATCAACCGGAGACGTGAAATATAGAACGGCTGTCAATAACAATTGTTCTTGCTCAGGTTGCATCTCAAAACGTTTCGTATATAGCGCCCGTAACATTTCAAGTAATTGTTTGAGTTGGAAATAAAGGACAAGTTCCGCTTCACGTTCGATATCCGAACCATCTTCTGACGCGATATCCGTTGTGAGTCGCGCCAATCCGAGTTCGCCTTGAATCAATAAGTCTTCCTGTGCTTTCGTATTTCCGACAGCTGTTAATGCTTGTCGGTGAAAATAGGTGTAAGCAGATTTAAAATCGCCTGGTGTAAATTCCATCATCAACACTCCTTCTGTATCTCTAGTTTCACCTTATTTCTTGCAAAATTGCAACTATTTCGTGAAAATAAGAGTAATAGTTGAAAGGGGATTACATAATGCCGACTCAAGAACAGTTAAAAAAGTATGCCGCACTTGCCGTACGAACAGGAATTAACCTACAAGCAGGTCAACAATTGGAAGTTCGTGCCGGAATCGAAAATGCACCGCTCGTCCGTGAAATCACGCGTGTTGCGTATGAAGTGGGAGCTTCTAACGTATATGTGCAGTGGTCTGATGACGAAATGACGAAAATCCGTTACTTCGACGCACCGGAAGATTCGTTTGACGCCTTCCCGGATTGGTTAACAGCACGATTCGATCAGTTGGCAGAGGAGAAAACAGCGTTTCTATCCGTCGTCAGTGAAGATCCGGATTTATTGAACGGAGTCGAATCGAGCCGGATTGCCCGTGCCAACAAAGCAGCAGGTGTTGCATTAGCTAACTGGCGTAAATTCGTCATGAGCGATAACGTAAGCTGGTGTGTCATCGCAGCGCCTTCGGATGCTTGGGCGGCTAAGGTATTCCCGGACTCTGAACACGCTGTGGAAGACCTGTGGGATGCTATCCTGAAGGCGACACGCGTTGATCAAGCCGATCCAGTCGCAGCGTGGGAGCAACATGACACGAACTTGCGGACAAAGGCGACGTTCCTAACTGAAAAAAAATATAAAAAATTACATTATTCAGCACCGGGTACAGAATTGACGATTGAATTACCAGAGCGTCACGTCTGGCTTGGCGGTGGTGGACCAAATGCCGATGGAGTTGATTTCATCGCGAACCTGCCGACGGAAGAAGTCTTCACATTACCGAAAAAGACAGGTGTGAACGGTCATGTTTCGAGTACGAAACCGCTCAGCTACAGCGGGAATCTGATTGATGGGTTCACATTATGGTTCGAAGACGGAAAAATCGTTAAAGCCGAGGCAAAACAAGGACAGGCAGCACTGGACGAATTGATTTCACTGGACGAAGGTGCACGTTACCTGGGCGAAGTAGCCCTCGTTCCACATCATTCACCGATTTCAGACTCCGGGATTTTATTCTATAACACGTTGTTTGACGAAAATGCATCGTGTCACTTGGCGATCGGCCGTGCCTATTCGACCTGCCTTGAAAACGGACCAAGCTTATCGAATGAGGAATTGGCTGATCAAGGTGCCAACGACTCGATGACACACGTCGACTTCATGATTGGTTCAGGTCAGATGTCGATCGATGGAGAACTAGTGGATGGAACCCGTGAACCATTGATGCGCGACGGAAACTGGGCAATTTAATCCATTCCAAAAAAGGGAGTAGGCGGACACGTTAATTGTGTTGGCCTACTCCCTTTTTTTGATTCAACTGTGTAATTCTTCGCCAATGATTTTTACTTCCGGTTCCAGTAAGATTCCGAATTTTTCTTGAACGGTTTCCTGCACGTGTTGGATGAGCGAAATGTAGTCTGTTGCTGTCGCATCTTTAATGTTGACGATGAATCCGGCATGTTTTTGAGAAACTTCAGCACCACCGATCCGTGCGCCTTGTAAACCGCTGTCTTGAATCAATTTACCGGCAAAATAACCTTCCGGGCGTTTGAAGACACTTCCACAAGATGGATACTCAAGTGGTTGTTTCGTCTCACGTTTATGCGTCAAGTCATCCATCATTTCTTTGATCAAGGCAGGATCACCTTCTGTGAGTAAAAAGCGTCCTTCTAAAATGATGTACTCTTTTTTCGAAAAACAGCTTGATCGATACCCAAGCTCAAGTTCCTCGTGTGAGATGTTCAACAGTTCGCCTTTACGCGTCAAGACCGTCGCGCTGTGGAGGCAGTCTTTTACTTCGCCACCGTAGGCTCCGGCATTCATGATTAAAGCTCCGCCAATCGTACCGGGAATACCACAGGCGAACTCAAGTCCACTCAAAGCATGGTCATACGCAACACGTGATGCTTGGATGATCGCAGCGCCGCTTTGGGCAACGAGTTCATGTCCTTCAACAGAAATATCGGTTAGTTTTTCGAAAGATAAGACGATTCCACGAATACCACCGTCACGAACGACAAGATTCGAACCGTTTCCGAGCATCGTCAGAGGGAGTTCGTGTTCATAGGCATAACGAACAGCAAATGCTGTTTCTTCATATGTCGACGGAATGAGGAACAAATCCGCCAGCCCACCCATTTTAGTGTACGTATGGTTTTTTAAGGGTTCATTAATCAAAACGGCTTCTTTTGCGATACCTTCATATAATCCAGCTAATAATTGCTCTAATAATTGCTCAGTCATCATGTCTCAGTCCTTTTTCATAAATTCCATTCAGCTAAAAACGCTCAAAATATATTTTACACTAATTCTATGATTGATGTTTAGCATACTGTCCCCAAAATACAGACTTGACAGATAAAAAGCAAGCTGTACTTCAGAAATAGGAGTGAATTTTCATCAATATATGATGATTTTCTTTAAAAATAAAAATAATAGGATCAGGAATGAATAAAAGAAAAAAGGGGAAAAATAAAATGAAGGCCTGGTATTTAAAAAGGGGGATTTCAGATGGAAAGTGAACGGTTAGAGATGCGACCATTTTCAGAAGCAGATTTTTCCTTTTATAAAACACTTGTCCAAAATGAACGCGTCATGCGGTATATCAATGGCGGGACGGCACTAGAAGAGGCGGAAGCACGAAGTTGGTTCGAACGACAATTCGGACGATATGAAGACGACCGCCAAACCGGTTTTCTATTGTTGGAAAAAAAAGAAACACGCGAACCGGTCGGATTTGCCGGACTCATTCTTCAAGAAGTGGACGGTGTCGAAGAATTAGAAGTCGGATATTGGTTGACACCGATTCATTGGAAGGTCGGATATGGTCGAGAAGCAGCAAATCGGTTGATGCGCGAAGCGTTTGAAAGAGGACACGATCGTTTGATTTCGATTATTCATCCAGAAAATAAATCTTCCCAAAATGTCGCGCGGGCGAATGGGTTACAATGGGAAAAGGACACAGTTTTCAATGGAATTCCAGTCGTCATCTATTCCTGTCGCTTATCTCGGCTGTTTAGAGGATGACCTATGAAATGATAGAGGAGCGAAGTCATTCATGTACCAGACCACGTTGATCACATTTAATGAGTTAACTGTCTCAAGCTTATATCAGTTACTGAAGTTACGAACCGATATTTTCGTCGTTGAACAAGACTGCCCGTATCCCGAGCTCGACAATCGTGATCAAGACGCGTTACATGGTCTTGCTTATGAGGGAGAGAAATTAATTGGTTGCTTACGGATTTTACCGAGAAAGTCGTCCGGAGCAGTTGCGATCGGACGTGTTGCCGTGCAAGTCGATTACCGATCGCATGGAATAGCAAGAAGACTGTTAAACGAAGCGATCGCGTATCTTCAAGAGCAAGGCGAGGTTTTGATTGACCTTCAAGCGCAGGCGCACCTGAAAGAGTTTTATGGTTCATTTGGATTTGAAGAGAAATCAGAGATTTATCTAGAAGACGGCATCCCGCATCTGGATATGCAGATGCAGTTAAGTGAAGTTCCAAAAAGACTTCAGGAATAGGGTGGACGAACCGATGATGATAGCAGGAAGAACTCTATCTGGAGGTGAGTCAGTCATTGAAAAAAGTACTGGTCATTCTCGCGTTAAGTCTGATCGGGGTGTTATCGTTTGCTGTCGGTATCTCCTATGCTGAACTTCAAATTAGCCAACGTAGTTCGGAAGAACAATTGGCTAAGATGTTACAAACCCGGCATGGCATCGATCAGACATCATTGTTAGAAGTGAAGGCCTCGTTTTCATTTCGACATCGGCAAGTGATTCAGGTCCGCTTACGTGGTGAACCCGCCGTCACCTATGAATTCATTCAACCTGAACGACAACTTGAGTATGTCGGTTCGGTTGGGACAAGTGTCGAAAAAGTCGGAAAGCAGGATGAAGCTTTTCGAAATTCGCACTTGAAAGTGAGTGAAAAATAAAAAATCTTGGTGCTATTCTCGAAGCAGAGAAACACCAAGATTTTTTTTGAGTCTTTCAAGAAGAATCGATATTGCGTACACTACGAAGAGAGACATCATTCAGGAGGAAACTTATTATGAGAAGATTTATAAAAAACGAAGCAATCGCCCCTGCGATCCACGCCTTTCGGACGCTCGAGCGAACGGACTTTCATACATACAATCAGCAATTAACACCAGAAGAACGCCGCGCACTGAATTTTATCGGGCGAGCAATCTCTCTACAATCGAGTGAACACCTCGCTTTGGCACTTGAAACAAAGCAGCCGATGATGGACGTAGACCGTCTTCTGGTCGATTTAATCCAGACGGATCAAAGGACTTCTCTATTTCGACAGTTACTTGCGAATGGCTTAGATCTTAACCAATTGGTGACGATTGACGGACATCGTTCGCTTGTCAGACAGCCGCTCTCTTTCCCGGTAGGCTTATATACAGTCTACAATCATGAGTTATTTACGATAGCTCTTCAGGCCGGACTAGATCTTACGTATACGACGACATTACAGCGGAGCGATCGTTTTCTCGAGACCGATGAAATCAATACGCTCGACATCGTGTTGTTACTGACACATGAAGAGGAACTGGACGAAAAGAGCCTCCAGATGTTCCGGCACTCGACGACAGTAGGCTTGGTCGAACGATTACACCGTTCAAAGTCTAAAAATTTGCAACCGATTATTGAGGACACCAATTACGTGGTCTCTTTCCGCTATGCCAAACATTTCCCGTTGTTTTATGCCATCGTTGGTCGCCAGACGGATCAGTTCCCCAAAATGTTGGAAGACGCATTGAAGGATCCAAATCAGCCAGACATCATCAAGGATGCCTTACTTGCCTTTCATAATTATCAACCAGGTCTTGCGGCGAGTTTAGGGAAGACCTATTATGAGAGCTTATTTGAAATCGGGAATCAATTGAAGTCACGTGGTCATGTTGATTTTAATGCAGTAGACGATCAATATGTGTTAGCGGAGTATTTCGATATCGTGCAACGATTACGTGGTTAAGAGGGCACCTTCGCACGAATAACGATGCCAATTGGAAAAGACTTGAATATCGCAAAAAGCATCAGGCTGATAAAGGCGGAGAGCATCTTGATGAGTCGAAAAGCAATACACTTCAAAAGAAAAGATATTCTTTTTGTGGAGTTTCGTCTGAAACGTGTCTAAGATACGCCGCCCATACCCTTGGTGTTTGAGTTGAGGTAGACAGGTGATTTCCAAAAGTCGGACGGTTTGTTTATGTTTTTCAATGAGAATCGTTCCGACGATGGTTTTATCATCATAAACGAGATAGGGTAAAGCACCTTGATCGACTAAGTAGTCGAGATGTAGAGTATCATAAGGAAATAGGAACTCGGAGTCACAAGTCGCATCGTTCCGGATGGTCAAGTATAACTGACGATTACGTAGTGTGAGTGGTTTGAACTGGACGGAAGGAACCCGATTATGGGTGAGACCGATTAAACGAAACTGTTCACTGGATAACTGGTAACCTAACGATGTCCAGGTGGAGACGAATCCGAAGTCATGTGGAGGTATGATTTGTACATCGATGTGTTTAGGGGAGAGAAAAATCGCTTCGGAGTGTACGTGTCGTGCGAGATAGCGAAATGCGTGTAAATCGGTATAAGCCGCATTCAAGATCTGGATCGAGTGTTCGAGGACATGGAAACCAAGTGTAGCTGAGACCTGATCCTCTTTCCAAACGGTCCATTGGTGATGTTCGGTTGGTTGACAGGACAACGATAAGGGGAAAAAACGATTGTTTTGGAGCAACCGATGCACTAAACGACGCTGCTGATGAGACAATTGTCGGTAAGACAGAATATTCATATCCTAGACGCCCTTTCAAAGAAAATGAAAGCCAGTACCTATAGTATACAAATAAATAAGTGTTAAATGGTTTTAATTTGAAATTTAAGGTAAATATTTAGGTGGTGAAGAGATGAAAAAAACATTGATTGCATTAGGCTTCTTTTGGATCATGTTAGCGATTCCGATACAAGCGCAGGAAATCGAAAAAAATGAAACGAGTGTCCGAGAATCGACTACGTACGGAAGTTACGGGACGATGGATGAAATCATCACCGATCAAAAGGAACCAACGTATGACGGTTTTGATTCACCTAATGACATGGCTTTTTTGTTTGCCTGTATCGCATTACTTGCGACGGTTGGATTAGGAATTGTCAACGCAACAGACTAATGTGAGAAAAAGACGCAGGCCTCTCTACGATATGCAGAGTCCTGCGTCTTTGTAGTTGATGTTTCATCAAAAATGAATGTGTTTTCTTCGACCGACGCGCTCGATTCGTTCATGTTCTTCCTCTAATCCAGCTTGTTCAAGCAGGTCGAGATAATAACGAAATGGCGTCGACCGATGCGAAAAGTAAGGAATGTATTCTGTGAATAACATGGCCTCGGCCCGTTCGAGTTCACGTAGAGCAATCAAGGCGTGCAGTTCGGCGAAGCGGATTTCTTGATACAGCAATAACATGTCAGCATCCACACGGACTTTCATCTGTAATTTTTTAGCGTGGTTATTCAATAACGCGACATAGGATTCGCGTTCCGAGTTATTCGTACAGTGTGTGAGGACAGCGAGGAACAGGTCGCTCCGTTCTGTATCGACATCGATCGGCACCTTGACGGCCGTATAGATGGCGCGTTGCATCCACGTCTGATCGGGTGCTTCGAGCTTATAATAACCGACAAGCTCTTCGAACAATTCAACTTGCGTGACTTTAATCAGTCGAAACGGATCGTTACTCAAAAAGAGGGGTTCTTCTCCAGCTGCAGAGGAGAGTAAAAAAAAGAATTCCTCAAAGGCGACACGTGTCCCGTTTTTTCGACCGATGTAATGCCGTAAGTGTTTGAGTAAACGTTTGGCTGTCACATACCAATTTTTTTGTTCACGAAGCGAAACGAGTTCGTTTGGCTCCAGATAATGAAGATCATAAGCAAGCTGAATAAATTGTTCCGTTTGTTCAATCGTCTGCTCGACGGTCGGTTGTTCTTGTTCCTTCTGCAAGCCTTTATACTTAGCGAACTGAGATAACATCAAATCGAGTTCTTTTTCTTCGATAACTTGTTTAGGGAGTTGGCGATAGATTTCTACGATGATGTCGCGAAGGGTCGTATCGCCATATTGTTCGAGTAAAAGACGTAGTTTACGAATTCTCATGATCGCCCTCCTTCGACAAAAAGACACAATACTTCTCTTATCCCTTTCCCGATTTTTTTATAAATCGAACATCTTTCATTTGCACTTTGAGTTCATGTTTGCCTATCGTTAAGAGAATCATTAATTCAAAGGGGCGATTATTCATGAACGAAACTATTCAACATTTACTTAATCATCGGTCGATTCGAAAATTCAAGACCGACCAATTGGACCAGGAGACAATTAATATTCTAGTCCGTTCAGCGCAGGCAGCCTCGACATCTTCCTATCAACAGGCGTATGCCATCATTGGAGTCGAAGACGACACCATTAAACAACGACTAGTCGAAGTAGCGAGTGGTCAAACATATGTCGCGGAAAATGGATATTTCTTTGTCTTCTGTATCGATTATCACAAACATGTCTTAGCAGCTGATCTGGCATCAGGGGCAGTCGATCGGACCGTCGAGACGACGGAAGCACTGATTGTCGGAGCAGTCGACGCAGGACTTGCAGCCCAAAACCTGGTCGTGGCAGCAGAGTCGTTAGGATACGGTACGGTTTATATCGGATCACTGAGAAATGATGCGGCGAAAGTAAGTGAACTGCTGGCTTTACCAGATCATGTCGTCCCGTTGTTTGGTGTCGCGGTTGGTGTACCGGACCAAGAGCCGGGTAAAAAACCCCGCCTTCCGATGGATGCGGTCTTCCACCGGAATACGTATACTAATGACGAGACGATGCGTCAATTGTTGACTCAATATGAAGAAGAGACATCTGCTTATTATGGAGACCGGACTGACGGGCGACGGACGGAAGGCTGGGTCTATCAGATGGCAGCTTCGATGAAGGAACCAAAACGGACGTATCTCCGTCATTTCTTACAGGAAAAACACTTATCGCGCGATTAAAACGGAGGTAGCTTATGGAAGAATTTCACTCGGGACGTTCTCGATTAGAACGAAAACGTCAAGAAGGGTTACATGAATCAGAAGAGCATCCTCATGGGGAGCAAGAACATGAACCGAACGAGGCTAGTCCGAGGCAAGAACGATCTGCGAGTCAGCGTTATTTAGATGATCCGCCAATCGAACGGAAAAAGCAGATGGAAAATGCGCGACAAACAACAGGAAAACGGCGCCTTCAGGTCGGATTCGGCACAGTGCTTCGCTCGGGAAATCGGTTCGCGGTTGTGGTCAAAAATCGGTTGAATCAACGGCGTTCGTCACGTAACCGCCGGACGGACGAACCGATTACTTCGCGTTCGTCCGATCGTGCTTTAAAAAAACAGCCGGTCGCAAAAAAGAAACGGCGTTTTAAAGGGAAAATAATTGGTCTAATCATGCTTATTTTAATCGGACTCATCGTGTTCGGTTCACAACCGTTTACATTCCTGCTGATTGGTAGTGATGCACGACCAGGAGAATCGTTACGGGGATCGCGGTCAGACTCGTTATCCGTCATGCAGTTCGTTCCCTTATCGCGGACGATTCAACTGACGTCGATTCCGCGAGATACGTATACACCGATTGCTTGTGAAGACGGGAAAAAAGATAAGATTACACACGCGTTCGCCTATGGAGGTGAAGACTGTACAAGTAGTGCCGTCAGCGAACTGCTCGATCAAGACATCGATAGTAAAATCGTCATTTCCTTTGATAGTTTTATCGGTCTGATCGATGAGATTGGTGGAATCGACCTTGTATCGACAGGAACATTCTCCGAACAAGATGCCAGTGGAAAAGCCAATCAGTATACGTTCCAAAAAGGAAAAGAATATCATATGGACGGAGCGATGGCACTGGCCTACTCCAGACACCGGAAATCGGATACCGACGTCGCCCGTGCGAATCGTCAATCTGAAGTTATCCAAGCCGTAGCGACAGATTTGATGAAGCCGACAGGTTGGTCAAGTATTCCTGACGCAAACCGTTACATGAAGGAAGAGATGAATCTAGACGTCAGCGTTCGTCAAATGATGACGGCTGGCTTGTCACTTGCCTTGTTGTCGGAGCGCGAACACCTTGAAGTCGAAGGTGTCAGCGAACGGATGAATGGTATCTTCTATGATTTCCCGAAGAAAAAAGAACTGAAAGAACTGCGTGTGAAACTCGATACGACATTTTACGGGACACTAAAAAATGATTAATTTTTCAAAAGGGGTTTGTTCTTTCTCGAACAGTGGAAATTACTAAAGGTGACTAATCTATCGAGGAGGGACCTATCATATGAAAGTATTAGTTGTAGGTGCATCAGGTACAATCGGAGCTCGTGTCGTCAAGTCGCTAGCAAAAGGTCATCAAGTCACTGTCATCGTACGACATCAACATTTAGTCGAACGATTTGAGAAACTGGGTGTCAAGGCGCACTATGTCGACATCGAAACAGAACTTGAAAAAGTCATCGAACATGGCGTTTCCGGGCAAGATGCTGTTATTTGTGCGGCGACGGCCGGTGTCGACGGAGAAGCGACGGAAATCGAGTTGCTCGACCGGACGGTGGCCTTGAAAACGATTGATGCTGCGAAAAAGGCGCGTGTTCGTCATTTCGTCCTCCTCAGTGCCTATGGCGCTGATCGTCCAAATCAGTTTAAAAAAGAAATGTATCCGTTCTATGCTGCGAAAAATGCGGCTGAAGAGCAGGTCGAACATAGTGGCCTGACGTATACAATCATCTGTCCGGTCGATATCGTCGATGGAGAAGGCCGCGGATTGATTGAAGCAGATGAAGACTTAAAGGATGTCAAAGAAGCAACGATTTCGGAAACGGATGTCGCTTCGATTCTTGTCGCTTCTGTCGATAACCGGGCTGTGTTCAATCGCCGCCTGGAAGTCAAACAAGGCAAAACAGCGTTAAACGAAGCACTTGGTGGAGATGAAGCAGTAGGTAGTGTCAAGGATAACCGACAAGTGAAAAAACAATTACCACGTTACAACTAATAGCAATTTAGGATAAAATCCATGAAGTTCTATAGGATTCACAAATAGAGTGTCCGATTCCGATTAGGAATTTGGACACTTTTTTTGTCGCAAATGAAGGGAACGATTCTGCTACACTAGATAAATAGAGGAGTGGAGAAATCAGTGAAAAAATATGTATTGTATCTTCTGATGGCAGTTGTCGTTTCAGGTATCGTCTACACCAGTTATAGCACATACGAAACCAAACAAAATCAGCAACAAATTCAAGCGAAGCAACAGGCGGAGGGGGGACTTGAAACAGGAATGAAAGCACCTGACCTCGAATTAGAACAAGATGGTCAACCCGTCCGTTTAAGCGACTTGACGGATCAACTCATCGTCATTAATTTCTGGGCAACCTGGTGTCCTCCGTGCCGCCAGGAAATACCAGAGTTAAATCGGTTTTCTGAATCTACGAACATTCCTGTATATGGGATTAACGTGACGACTGCAGAAAGGCGATTGACGGACGTCGAACAGTTTCTAAAGCAAACACCCATCACCTACTCTGTCCTTTATGATACGAAGGGACAGTCTGAAAAAGCGTACCGCTTAGTTGCGATGCCTGCGACCTATATCATTGATCGGACAGGAAAGATTGTCGGCAAGCATGTAGGACCGGTTACGGAAAAGATGTTACAGGAAATGGTGCAGAAGATCGGAGGATAAAAACATGGAACTGTACTGTCGTGTCTGTACGTATCACCAAAGCATTGAAGTGGGACAAAAAGAAGAATGGAAGTCTTTTCCGTCCATGTTGACATATGGGATTGAACATTATACTTCTGCCTTGCCGTTTTTATTCGTACCGCCTTATCAGGAACCGTTAGTCAGTCGTCAGCAGATTGATGACCGAATGCGGGCCGATCTCATTCGCGCGTATCATGCGCATATTGATGAGATTGAAGAAGGGTGGGTCCCCCATCAATATGATTTATTCCAATGCCCATCCTGTCACGCGATTTCGACTCGTTTTTGGTGTGCATTATTTTTGAAAAAAGAAATCATCGAACCGATGCATCAATGCGAACGGGATGGATTCGTGTTAACGCGACTATCGTTGGATGATGTTGCGCATACGCCTTGTCCGAACTGTTGTGAACAAGCGCTTCATATCCGTTAAACACCAAAAAAGCCACCTGTATGCAAGAAAGGACTAACAAGAGACGAATTGTCTATTAGTCAATTCTTACGGACAGAAGGCTTTTTATGTGTCAACCCATTTGCCGAAACGAAAATGTTTGAAAGGAAGACTGCGTAGAACTAGATACATCAATTGAGTAACTTGAACCGTCGAATAATATTGTATCACCAAGCCTTGCCTCAGTCGGCAGATAGCGGCGTGGGATGAAACTTGAACCGTTCTCCCAGAGAAGAACAGCATATTTTCCATCAAGCCGTTCCAGTGTGCCACGTTTGATCATAATCGAACTCCTCCTACAAAATTACATCGAAGGCATCCCAAAAGTCGGGTGCAAATTTCTCTCTTTATAATTCGTTGTAATTTTTTAATCTTATGTTTGGTATATTCCCATTTCTCTTTAGATCTACACATCTTTATCAAAATTAGGCGAGAATACGCCCACTTCTAAACGAAGTGAAAGTGGGAGATGAATCGCTAGCCTGCCTTTCGGGTATATTCCCTTTGAAGGAGGTGAAAAATCTTGTTGAAGCACAAGGCCTACAAATTCAGAATCTACCCCACAAAAGAGCAGGAAATCCTGATCGCGAAGACGATCAGGTGTTCGCGTTTCGTCTTCAACCACTTCTTATCGAAGTGGGATGAAACGTACAAGACCACTGGAAAAGGACTGTCCTACGGTTCTTGTTCTAAAGAAATTCCTTTGTTGAAGCAGGAGTTCGACTGGTTGAAGGAAGTCGATAGCACATCTGTTCAGATCAGCGTCAAACACGTTTTTTCTCCAAAAAAGTAGAACTGAATAAACAGTTCTACTCAGAAAAATTATGAGTTGAAGGCGCGAATTAAGCGACCAAATCTTTTGCAGGTTTCTTAGTGGGACGGGTGAAAGCAAACACGAACGTAAAGAATGGTGAAAGCAGCAAGAAAAACGCAAACGGCACGTACGCTGTGACCGGGACACCAAGTGTCGATGCGAAAAATGCGCCGGATACGCCCCAAGGAATCAACGGATTGACGAGCGTCCCACCATCTTCTAAGGCGCGTGACAAGAAGCGTAGATCAATCGAACGGTCTTCAAAAATCTTTTTGAATGCTTGTCCTGGCAACAAGATAGACAAGTATTGTTCCCCCGCCATGAAATTGACACCAATGGAAGCGAGAGCAGCGGATGAGATGATGCTCCCGTCGCGTTTCAGTCTAGAAACAGTGTGTTCGATGATGACATCGATGACACCGATCCCGCGAAGAACACCACCAAAAGCCAAAGCTAGCATGACAAGAGAGACGGACCACATCATCGATTGAAGACCACCTTTACTGATGATGCTGGAAACGGTCTGATTTTCAGTTTCTAACTTCAAACCATTTTGAATGACACTCATCCATTGTCCGATATTCCAATTTCCTTGTGTCAGCCCGGTTAACAGCAGTCCACTCAACACACCAACGATTAGTGTTGGGACGACAGCCGTCTTACGTAAAGCGAGGATCATCACAAGAAGCGGTGACAGCAGTGTCCACGGTGATAAATCAAACAACCGAGCTAGTTCTTGTTGGGTCGAGCCGATCGTTTCTGAATCAATCGAACCGTCACCTCGTCCGAAAATAAAGAACAAAATAAAAGTGATGGTAATCGCTGGAATGGTCGTACCCATCATGAAACGGATGTGATCAAACACCGAAACATTGACGATACCCGGTGCAAAATTTGTCGTATCCGACAATGGAGACATCTTGTCGCCAAAACAAGCTCCACTGATGATGGCACCGGCGGCAAGTGCCGGGTTGACACCAAGTGCAACGGCAATCCCCATTAAAGCGACACCAACGGTCCCAATCGTCGTAAACGAACTACCGGTAAACGTTGACACAATCATTGTGATGATCAAAGCGCTTGGAGCAAACCAGGTAGCAGACAGCGTTTCAAGTCCAAAATGGAGAAGTGTCGGAACGGCACCACTCATCATCCAGACGGCAATCGTCATCCCGACGAGTAACATGATTAAAATCGGTTTGATGGCTTCACGAATCCCGCTGATCATATGTTGTTCAAGCTGTTCGTATCCAAAACCACGGAAAGCGGCATAACCTGTGACGAAAATCAAACTCGATAAAATGGCAAGATGCGGTTCGGCTTTGGCACCGAATAATACAGATAATAAGATGATGATACTGATTCCTAGGATAGCTGCGGACTCACGAAAGGATATGCGCATGCTTCCACCTCCTTAATTCTATGTTGCGTTTATGCTTGTTTGCTTTTACGTGCGAAAGTGAAGAACAGTTGTTATGTTATCGGATATGAGAGTATTCGTCAACTATCTAGATTTTGCTGGAAAACTGAAAAATAAATCGAAATGTGACGATTTTTTGTCGTAAACGCTTTCTTTTTTTGGAGAAATCTTGCACAATAGGAAATAAGAGATGTCTATTTTGTGAACAGGAGGGATTACATATGTTTACTGCAATTTTTGTCGTCGTCATCGCTTTAATGGGAGTGAGTGTTTTTGGGATCGATCATCTAGTCGCGCAACGAGCAGAAAAAAGATAAATAAAAAAGCGTAAAAAAGGCTTTGATCAATGAACATCGAGTGAGATGTCATTGATCAAAGCCTTTTTTGTGTCTTTAAATAAATAAAAATACAATTGACAGTATAAATATGCATATGTTTAAATCGAGTTATCATTTATTACAAAGGAGTTCCGAAGATGAAGTGTACGATTATTGGAGCAACGGGATACGCTGCGATTGAACTGATACGAATGATTGAACTTCATCCTTATCTAGAAATCGTCTCATTGATCAGCGACTCGATGACAGACCAAGATATTAATCTTTTATACAGTTTTATGAATGAAAACAACTATTCACGTTTGGCTAAGTTTTCGGTGGAACATATTGAAGAGGTCGAGACGGATATTCTATTTTTAGCGACACCAAGCGGCATCTCGATGAACTATGTGAAACAGTTAGGCAATTGGAAAGGAACGGTGATCGACTTAAGTGGTGATTTACGTCTGGAAAAAACACTGTATGAAAAATGGTATGGCCACGAAGGGATCGACCGTTTGATCCAAAGAAAAGCGACATATGGCTTAACCGAATGGAAACGAGATCAAATCAAGCAAAGCCGGCTCATCGCGAATCCAGGATGTTATGCGACGGCAATTTTACTTGGCTTGTTGCCGCTGCTTGCGGAAGAAATGATTGATCCGGCGCAAATCATCGTTCATGCGAGCTCCGGATTATCCGGTGCAGGAAAAACATTGACGGAACAGACCCATCACGTTCGGTCAAATGAAAATGTTCGATTATACAAAATGAACCGTCACCAGCATATTCCGGAAATCGAATCCATCGCCGAGGACATCACCGGTCAAAAAATCATGATCTCGCTGGCTACGTATTTAGTCCCCCTCAATCGGGGAATCATGGCGACGATGACGTTACAACCACTTGTCGAGAAAACAGAAGCAGCATGGCGGGCGTGGTTCAGTGAAAAGTATGAAAATGAGCCGTTCATCCGGATCGGACAAGCAGAACCGGAAATCAAATCGGCAGCCGGTAGTAATTATTGTGACTTGTCCGTGTATGTCGATCCGAGAACCGGAAGATTGACGGTCGTATCTGTCATCGACAACATGCAAAAAGGTGCAGCGGGACAAGCAATCCAAAATGCCAATGTCGTATGTGGATATCCAGAGACATCAGGTCTGACACAACAGCCATTCTTTATATAGAGGGGATCATGACTATGTTAAATGTACAACTGACATCACCGTTGACCGTAACGACACCAAAAGGGTTTAAAGCAACAGGGATCCATGTCGGACTTAGACGCAAACGTAAAGATTTAGCACTTTTATTATGTGAAGGGGGCGCTGAAGCAGCAGCCGTCTATACGACAAATCAAGTTCAGGCAGCGCCCATCACGGTGACGAAACAAGCGATGGCAACTTCAGGGGGGAAGGTACATGCTGTTTTGGTTAACAGTGGGAATGCCAACGCGTGTACAGGACAACTCGGACTCGAGCATGCCTATGCCTCGCAACATGCCGTTGCGGAACAGTTTCACTTGGCGCCGGAACATGTTGTCATTGCCTCAACGGGTATCATCGGTCAGCCGATGGCGATTGATACGTTATTACAAGGGATTGAACAGCTGAAACCGGATACCGAGGAAACACAGGCGGAAGACTTTGCGACAGCGATCTTAACGACCGATACGGGGACTAAGACGGCTGGGCGGCAAGTGTTACTCAATGGCGAGGTCGTCTCGATTTGTGGAGTCGCTAAAGGTTCTGGCATGATTCATCCGAACATGGCGACGATGCTTGGGTTTTTAACGACGGATGCTGCAATTGATGCCGGTTTTCTCCAAGATGTTCTAAAAACGGCTGTGAATCGGACATTTAATTGTATTACGGTCGATGGTGACAGTTCGACGAACGATATGGTGATGATCCTCGCGAGTGGTGCTGCGCAAACAGAGGCGATTGAACAGGGAACAACAGAGGCGGATCAGTTCCAACAAGCCGTGGATCAAGTCTGTCAGGATTTAGCGAAACAAATTGCGCGTGATGGAGAAGGAGCCACGAAACTGATTGAAGTCAAAGTTAATGGTTCAAAAGACGAGTTGCTCGGTCGAAAGATTGCGAAACAAATCGTAGGCTCATCGCTCGTGAAGACGGCGATTTTTGGAGAAGATGCCAATTGGGGACGGATCGTAGCTGCGATCGGGAGTATCGATGAACCGATTGATGTCAGTCAAATCGACATCCGGATCGGGTCTCAGACGGTGCTTCGTCAAAGTATGCCGGTCTTGTTTGACGAGGCGTTAGCGTCGAACGAGTTAGCGGCAGACGTGGTCGAGATTGAAGTGAACTTGAATCAAGGGACGAAAAGCGGACATGCCTTCGGGTGTGACCTGACGTATGACTATATCAAAATCAACGCGAGTTACCGCACATGAAGAAACGAAAATTAATCAAACTGGGTGGAAGTGTGTTCGAACAATTGGATCCTCGCTATTACGAGGAGTGGTCCGAGTGGTTGGCCGAAAAAAATGAATTGATTGTCATGCATGGTGGTGGACCGGCGTTATCTGCTTACTGTCGGGAACTCCAAATTGATTCCATATTCCAAGCGGGAGTCCGAGTGACGACGGCTGAAGTGTTGCTCGGGGCAGAACGTGTTCTTGGCGGGGAAGTACAATCAAAAATCGTCTATACGTTAAATCAATACAAGTTACCAGCGGTTGGTATAACGGGGATTGATGGAGCGAGCATCCGGGGTGAAAAACAACCGGAGTACGGAGCAGTGGGACAAGTCACGAAAATCGAAGATAAACTGTTTCACACACTGATGCAAACGGGTTTCATTCCCGTTGTCACGTCATTGATCACAGGTTCCGAGGGCACGCTGAACTGTAACGGAGATACGTGTGCCGTCGCGTTAGCAACTGAGTTAGCAGTAGATGAATTTGAATTGTTAACCGACGTGGCGGGAATCAAGCTAAACGGTTTGGATCAGTCGGAGGTGACGATTTCTGACTTACAGGCAGGACTCGAATCGACCGAAATCAATGGAGGAATGATTCCGAAGGCGGAGGCACTCATTGAAGCAGCACGACAAGGAATCAAACATGTCCGGATTCGCTTCGGACAAGATGTGACGAGCCCGGGGACGCAGGTGAAGGAGGAGAAAAATGAGCGCATTACTACCAACGTATCAGCGTCATGACATCGAACTAGTGGAAGGGACCGGATCCTTTGTAACGGATACAAAAGGACAGAGATATCTGGATTTCATGATGGGGATTGCTGTTTGTAATACCGGACACCGTCATCCGTATGTCCAACATGCGGTAGAAGAACAGCTTCAAAAGTTGTGGCACACATCGAACTTGTTTATCAGCAGTAAGCAGGAACGTGTTGCGGAATTATTGACGAAGGGTAGTCACCTCAGCTATGTCTTCTTTTGTAACAGTGGGGCGGAGGCAAACGAAGGGGCTTTTAAGCTGATTCGAAAATGGACCCAAAAAACGGAAATCCTGACATTCAGCCAGTCGTTTCACGGTCGGACATTCGCCATGATGGCGGCGACGGGTCAAGATAAGATAAAAGCCGGATTTGGAGAAATGGTTCCGGATTTTAAGCATCTCATGTTCAATGATTTTAAGAGTCTTGAGCGGATTACGGAACAAACTGCTGCTGTCTGGCTAGAAGTCATTCAAGGAGAAGGCGGCGTGATCCTGGCCGATAATGATTGGTTGCAGGCTTTGATGGCACAAGCTAAAAAATATGACGTCAAAATCGTCATCGATGAAGTCCAGACCGGTATCGGACGAACTGGATCACGTTATGCCTTTGAACAAACACCACTCCAGCCGGACATCATCACTGTCGCCAAGGGACTCGCAAGTGGGTTTCCGGTCGGAGCGATCATTACGACACCGGTTGCTGCTACAGTTTTTACTCCCGGTACACACGGATCGACGTTCGGCGGAAATCCGCTCGCAATGACGGCAGCGGAAGCGACACTTGAATTGTTACTGCCGGATGAACAGATGCAACAGGTGCAGCAAAAAGGAATGTACTTGATGGAACAGTTAAGCGAATTAACGGGAACGATGATTCGTGAAGTAAGAGGACGTGGATTGATGGTCGGGATTGAATGTCGTCAAGCTGTCGCACCATTGATTCAAGCACTGCAACAAATAGGATTATTGGTCGTCAGTGCCGGACCAAACGTCCTCCGGTTGTTGCCATCACTATTCGTCACCGAGTCAGAACTCGATCTGGCGATTGAAAAAATCAAGTCAGTATGCCAACAGGAGGTCATGATGTGAAAACAGTAGGAACATTACAACTGGCAGATGGACAAGCATATCCGGGCGAACTGGTCGGTTCTTCGTCTGTTCAAGGAGAGGTCGTGTTTTTTACCGGCATGACCGGTTATCAAGAAGTATTGACCGATCCCTCGTATCGCGGACAAATCATCGTGTTTACGTATCCGTTGATCGGACAATACGGCATTTCCGCCATGGATTCAGAAAGTCAACAGATTCAAGTGGCGGGGGTTGTCGTCCAGACACTTGCGAATAACGGGACACGATCGGATTTAGCCGACTGGTTAGCGGCATCCGGTATTCCCGTTCTCGGTCAAGTCGATACACGGGCTCTTGTGCATCATTTGCGGACCCATGGCGATCAAGTCGGTCTAATTGAAATGAACGAACAACCGTCTCCACAACCGTCGGATTTGATTGCCGCAGTCTCGACACGAACGCTTCAAGTCTATGATGTCGATCAGGCGGACGGCCATGTCGTCTGCATCGACTATGGTGTGAAAAAATCGATGATTGCCGCGTTGAATGCACGACAGATGAAAGTGACGGTCGTCCCGTTTGATACACCGAAATCCGTCATCGACGAACTGAAACCAGATGGATTACTCTTTTCAAACGGACCGGGTGATCCGGTGCAACTCGATCATCTGACGGCTGACATCAAACAGTTGGCAGTAGCATATCCGACACTTGGCATCTGTATGGGGCATCAAATCATTGCTAAGGCTTTTGGCTGCCAAATCGAGAAGCAGCATCATGGTCACCGTGGCGCGAATCATCCGGTCCGCGAACTGACGACGGGCCGTGTATTCATGACCTCACAAAATCATGGCTATGTCGTTCAGGCGACGAGTGTCGAAGCGTCTGAACTTGTTCCCGCCTATCGCCATATCAATGATGGTTCGATCGAAGGGCTTGTACACCCGGCTTATCCGATTCTGACCGTCCAGTTTCATCCGGAAGCCCATCCAGGACCCGTCGAGGCGATGGTGATTTTTGATCAATTCGTAGCGAGTATTTTAAAACAGGAGGTAGAGTATGCAGGATAATAAAAAAGTCATGGTCATCGGATCGGGTCCGATCGTGATCGGGCAAGCAGCGGAATTCGACTATTCAGGGACACAGGCCTGTCAAACACTTCGGGAAGCGGGATGCGAGGTCATGCTGATGAATTCGAATCCGGCTACGATCATGACGGATCCGTCTACAGCGGACCATATCTATATCGAAGCGATGACCCTTGAGAAAGCAACTGCCATCATTAAACGGGAACGTCCGACACACTTGCTCGCGACAGTTGGTGGTCAGACAGCACTGAATTTGGCTTTATCGCTTGAAGAAGCGGGCGTACTCGACCAGTACAAAGTCAAGCTTCTTGGCACGTCACTCGAAACGATTCGTGACGGAGAGGACCGGGAGCGGTTTAAACAACGGATGCTTGAACTTGGTCAGCCGCTCCCGATCAGTCAGACGATCGAGACACTGGCTGAACTAGAAGGATTCATGGAAACGTCAGGTGTTCCGCTTGTCATTCGTCCTGCCTTTACGTTAGGGGGAACGGGCGGTGGCATTGCCGAGACAAAAGCAGAAGCACGGGCGCTTGCCGCAAACGGGTTACAGGCGAGTCCGATTTCGCAATGCCTGGTCGAAGCAAGCATTGCGGGATATAAAGAAGTCGAGTATGAAGTGATGCGGGATGCATTTGATACGACGATCATCGTCTGTAACATGGAAAATATTGATCCGGTCGGCGTCCATACGGGCGATTCCGTTGTTTTTGCACCGATTCAATCGATTTCTGATCAGATGAATCAACTGTTACGGACAGCTGCCCGAGAAATCGTCTCTGCACTAGGCGTCGTCGGGGGATGTAACATCCAATTTGCGATTCATCCGACCGAACAAAAATATTATGTCATCGAGGTCAACCCACGGGTCAGCCGTTCTTCCGCACTGGCTTCCAAAGCAACCGGGTATCCGATTGCGAAATTAGCGACACGCCTTGCACTGGGAGAACGATTAGATGATTGTATCAATCCCGTAACGAAAGAGACAATGGCGAGTTTCGAACCAACGATGGACTATATAACAGCAAAAGTCCCTTGTTTTCCGTTTGATCTATTTCCGGAGAGCGACCGGGCGCTCGGAACCCAGATGAAAGCGACCGGCGAAAGCATGGCGATGGGGAAAACGCTGGAAGAAGCGTTGCAAAAAGCTTGGCGGGGTGCAGGGATCGAACAGGCTCCGCTTTATCCGCATTGGATGAAGCAAGCCGATACGACGGAACTGTGGAATGAAGTGAAGCAGATCACGGATCGTCGTCTGCTCGCGATAACCGCGTTACTCGATCGGAAAGAAACGACCCTTGAACAAGTCGTCGAACTGACTCAGATTCAGCCGTTGTTCATTACGGTGCTCGAAACATTGTTGTCGATTCAGGAGACATTGGATCTTACTTCCGAAGACTCACTTTTAAAAGCAAAACGTCACGGATTTACGGATCAACAAATCGCGGATGTATTAGAAGTACCGGTTGATTCCGTCCAACAGAAACGTCAGGAATTTGGCATACAACCAGCATTTCAAATGATCGATACGTGCGCAGCAGAATTTTCAAGTCCAACACCCTATTTCTATGGCAGTTGGTCAGGGCAGACAGAAGTCACGCCATCGACTCAAAAAAAGGTGACCGTTCTTGGGGCAGGTCCGATTCGAATCGGTCAAGGAATCGAATTCGATTATTGTTCGGTTCATGCCGTCCGCGCGCTCCAAAAAAGTGGGTACGAGACGATCATGATCAATAACAATCCAGAAACGGTTTCAACGGATTTTGAAGTCGCTGACCGACTGTATGTCGAACCGTTGACACTCGAAGATGTGGTGCATGTGCTCGAGGCGGAAGACTGCCAAGAGGTTTTGGTTCAATTTGGCGGACAGACGGCAATCGCCTTAGCGGCTGAACTGGAACGACGTGGTTATCATCTACTCGGAACGACGGCAGATACGATTGATGAGATGGAAAACCGGGATCGTTTCTATCAATTTTTAGATCGACTCGACATAGCGCATATTCCGGGTCAAGAAGTCTCGAGTCATGCGGAATTAGCGACGGTCGTGACTCAGCTCGGTTATCCGTTGATGATCCGCCCTTCCTATGTCATTGGTGGAAAAGGCATGCATCGTTTGAAAACAGCAGCGGACTTGGAAGCGTTGTTGCCTGCACTGTCGTTTCCGGTTTTAGTCGATGCTTACATCGAAGGAAAAGAATTCGAAGTGGATTGCATCTCTGATGGAATCACGACGTATGTTCCCATCATCATGGAACAGATTGAAGCCGCTGGTGTGCACTCTGGTGACTCGACGATGATCTTACCGCCGGTTTCGGCTGCGCTGACGTTACAAGACGAAATCGAAGAAATTGCTAAATCCATCGGGCAACACCTCGCTTACAAAGGGGCGTTCAACATCCAGTTCGTCGTCAAAGAGAAAAATATTTATGTCTTGGAAATCAATCCCCGTGCGTCGCGGACATTACCGATTGTTGCAAAAGTCACAGGACAACCGTTACTCGAATGGGCAGTCCAGGCGGCGAGCGGGCAACATGTGCGTGCATTACCTGGACAACGGATGAGTTTACCGTTCCACGCGGTGAAGAGTCCGATTTTCTCGACGCTGAAATTACGTCACGTTGATCCGATGACGGGACCCGTCATGCGTTCGACGGGCGAAACATTACAGTGGACGTCAACCGGTTTGGCAAAAGAACGTTTTACGCATGATGAAACAACAAAAACAATGATGCTGAATCGGACTCTTCGGATTGCCGGTAAAGGAACGGAAGGATGGGCAGACGCAGTACCGTTAGACAACGAGATTGATTTTGATCGGTGTCAAGTGTTCTTCTCAATCAGCGAAGAGGAACAAGCACAACGCGCATTGGCTTTGACCAAGGGAGTTCTCGTCATCACCGAACAACACCTGGCTCAGTATTTTGAGAGCATCCAGAAGATCGACATGCTCCCTGTGAAGCCGTTGGCGGAATGGATGACACGAAAGGAGCAAATCAAGTGACGAACACGAAACAG
Source organism: Exiguobacterium sp. s128 (assembly GCF_018618815.1). Lineage (NCBI taxonomy): Bacteria > Bacillati > Bacillota > Bacilli > Caryophanales > Exiguobacterium > Exiguobacterium sp. s128. Next base: position 25,566 of record NZ_JACSMT010000014.1, read on the forward strand.
CAGTTACGACATTTATTGACTTTGGAAGAATTGACGGCAGAAGGATTAACCGATTTATTAGAGTTGGCAAAAGCGGTCAAGCAAGCTCCAACGACGTACGCACACACGCTTAGTGGAAAAAAGGTAGCGTTGTTGTTTGAAAAAGCCTCGACGCGAACGCGTATTTCGTTCGAAGTGGGTGTCATCGAGTTAGGGGGACATCCGATTGTATTGAACGGTTCAGACATGCAAATCGGGCGAGGCGAGTCATTGGGTGACACGATTCAAGTGATGAGCCGTTATGTCGATGCCTTGATGATCCGGACGTTTGCCCATGAAACGGTCGAGACACTGGCGGAACACGGAACGATCCCGGTCATCAATGGGTTAACGGACATGCACCATCCATGCCAGGTCTTGGCGGATTTACTGACGATCGAGGAACACTTCGGGCAGCGGACGGGAAAGGTATTGACCTATATTGGTGATGGGAACAATATGGCACATTCGCTATTGATTGGTGGAGCTTTAAGTGGGATGACGATCCGGATTTGTAGTCCTGCTGCTTACGCACCGGATGAGATGATTGTGGAACAGGCGAAGCAACTGGCGAAAAAGACAGGTGGGAAAATCGAACAATATACCGATCCGGAAAAAGCTGTTGTAGGGACGGATATCATTTACAGTGATGTGTTTGCTAGTATGGGACAAGAAGAACAAGCAGGAAAACGTTTGGAGGCTTTCGAGGGGTATCAAGTCAACCAAACGTTACTGAAGTTAGCCGCTGACGATGTGATTTTCTTACATTGTCTCCCTGCACATCGCGGGGAAGAAGTGACAGCGGAAGTCATTGATGGTCCGTACTCCGTTGTTTTTGATCAGGCGGAAAATCGTCTGCATGCCCAAAAAGCATTGATGATTGAATTAATTGGGTCTACTCAGTAAATAGGATAACAGATCACGTCGGTCGCTGATGAGAAGCGGCAGACGTGATCTGTTTTTTAATCATATTGGCGACGGGCGAGTTGTTCTGCATGTTCTTTTTTGACTTGTCGTTTATTTTTTTCATGTAAGCGGGTCATGAAAGATGTCCGTTGCCAAGACGGAGACCAGTTCGATTCCTTTCCGGCACGCAGGGCTAAGATATAGTCGTAGCTGAGATGAAGCCGTTCGATCATCTCGGTCCGGACGTCACAAATATGCCCATGACCGGGAATGAGTAACTTGACTTCATATTCGTAAATAAACGATTCGAGTAATTCGAGCGTCGTCAAATATTCACTGGAATCATGTTCAATCAATGGGATTTCGACATCCGATGCATAATCGCCGCAGACAAGAATATGCAGGGGCATGACGACAAAAGAGAGGTGTGTCGCCTCATGACCGGGTGTCAGGAAAAAAATCAGCTTGGTTTTACCAATCGTCAACGTGGTTTCTGACTCTTCGATGACATGCGTGATTTTTGGAAACAGGACGGGGGATTCGATGTAATATTCATCGTTAAAATGTTGGACTTCTTCCAGAGCAGCAGTTTGATCGACATCGAGGAACCGACGGGATGAAATCGCAATCGCATCTTTGAAGGCGTAAGCACCTAATATGTGATCAAAATGGGCGTGAGTATAGACGATATAAAGAGGACGATCATGCCGGATGATTTCGACGTCCCGGCGAATCGTCGCAATCTCGTCCGGTAGCCAACCTGGATCAACGACGATCAGACAGTCGGGTGTTTCAATCAACGTCGAAGTCGTTTTCATTAACGTGCTTTGGTAGACTGTCACACCGGGCATCTTCATCTGGATCATGGAATTCCTCCTCTTTCTTAGATGGAAACTTTTATAACGAACTATACCCCAAAAGGTGTGGTATGTATCCTGGGACACAAAAAAAGACGACCCGCATCGTTGCGAGTCGCCTCCCCTCTAGAGGGATTAGGGTCGTTGACCTATGTGTCGTGACCTATGTTATGTCATAAGTTGGAGCGGGTGAAGAGAATCGAACTCTCATCATCAGCTTGGAAGGCTGAGGTTTTACCACTAAACTACACCCGCAAAAGTGTCTACATGAGATATAGTAGCATAGCAAAGCGATTATTTCTACGACTTTTATGAAAAAAGGTAATTCTTTTGATTTTATGTGTACAATAATAATAGCTAAATCGTTTACATGAGCTTCCTGTAACGAGCGTAAATGGCTGAGGATGGAAAGAGGAGCGAATGACTGGTGGACAAAGTTCGAGTTTGGAGCGAACAGCCGATGGGAAAAGGATGGGTGGCGACATGTCATCATCAAATCGATCGTTATCGCTTCACGACAGGAGAGTGGTTTCTGAACGCAAGCTTACTTGCCTTTTCAATCGAACAGGATGCGGATATGTTACCGGACGTGCTTCCGAACGAGTTGAATATCCCGCTGGTATCTGAACGGATGAAACGGGCACTGGAACGGTTGACACCGTTTTCTATACAGTGCCTTCGTGTCCAACTAAAGACACGGTCGGGATTAAACAATTACTATCTCATCAATATACTAGCGGTAAGACGGGTGGAGCATCTACATAAGACGGAGATTTTCCGGACCATTCGGAAAAGACAGGTCTATTTCATGACGGAGCGCATCGTCAGTGAATCGCTTGGTCCCCACCACATCTTACGGGATGAACGTACGAATCGTATTTTCCTCTCGAATACGCTAGCGCGGTATTTGGAACAACTAGCCGTGACAGGCGTACATTTTGGCGAGATAAATCGAATGGAGGAAATCATATGAAACAGTACACGGTCGATAATTGGATCACACTTCAATATCCACAAACGTTTGAATATCAGGAAGAGGAAACGTTCGTTAGTTTTTATTCGACGGAAGAAAATGCGATGGGAACGTTACAGTTATCCATCTATGAGTCGGATACGGAAGAACTGACACCGTTTGAAGCAGCCGAGCAAGAAATCAATTTGTTGGTAGAAGAGTTTGGGATCGAACTGACCGGACCCCTCGAAGCACGTCGGAACTCATCAAAAGAAGCACTTCTTGCTGTTGATGGGAAAGAAGAAGAAGTCTTCATCCGAATTTTTGCCTATTCGGATGGCGAACGTCTTGTTCTGTTGACATATTCTGCTGACCGAGAGTCATTGGAACTAGAAGAAATCGAAACAATGATCTTATCTTTGAACTGGATTCATTAAGATTAAAAGCGGGGCGTCCTCTAAGTTAGAGGGCGTCCCGCTTTTTGTTGTGATTATTAATGTCCTTGTTTTCGGACGGAAGAAGGATGACGCGAGCCGACTTGTTTATTCAGCCAACCGGCGATATCCGCAAACACACGAATTCGTTCGAATTCATGAAATAGTTCATGACGCAAACCACGATAGATAGTGAGCTGAACCCCTTCGACACGAACGCGATTGTAGGCATCAAACAGTGTATGGATTCCTTTCCCGTCAAAAGCGACTGGATCATCTTCTCCGGCAGTAAGCAGCAAAGGCAAGTGACGGGGATGTTGATACAGATAGGCGAGGGAATTGACGGCTTTCGTTGCCGCTAACAATTCATAAAAGAATCCAAGCGTCACCGTCTGACCCGACAACATGTCTTCATCGTATCGTAAGACCGATTGGGGATCCGAGGATAACCAGGCATTCGGAGAGAGCGCTGGGAAAAACCGTAAGTTGTACCGACCGAAAATCAATTTACTCATACCTTCCGCTGGATGACGCGAAGACGTTTGTTCCATCAAGCGTTGTACGATTTTTTTGCTGAGCGTTCCGAGAAGTCCGCTGTCCGTAGGAGGACCACTTGCGATGACGCCTGCTAGCTCATGACCAAGTGTTTGACCGAGTCGTCTCGAAATCAAGGAACCAAAACTATGACCAAATACAAAAATCGGTAAGTCTGGATAACGGTCCTTGATGTCGTAAACTAATTCTTCAGCATCTTGTACTAACTGATCAAATCCTTCATTAGGTTCTAAGTGCCCAAGCGAATCCAATTGTTCTGCACGTGTACCAAAACAACGTAAATCCGGAATGATGGTGTGGTAGTGGTGGGCATAAAGAAATTCGGCAAATTCTTGATAACGTGCGCCGTGTTCCATCATTCCGTGAAAAACGATGACAACACCCTTCGGCGCCGTAGCTTCAAGCAGATGCATCGTCGTCGTATAACCGTCTGATGCAATCCAGTGTGTATGGTCGATTGTCACATCTATCATCCTTTCTTGATTAAGAAAGCCCGAATATCGTTCCATCTTCAGAAATTCCCATCGTATTAGCAGCCGGTGTTTTAGGTAAACCTGGCATGGTTAATACATTCCCGGTCAAAGCGACAATGAACCCAGCTCCGATTGCCGGTCTGATTTCGCGAACCGTGATGGTAAATCCTTCGACGCGGCCGTATTTACTTGGATCGTCCGTCAATGAGAAGGGGGTTTTCGCCATACAGATTGGTAAATGACCTAATCCTTGTTCCGTGCAACGCTCAAGTTCGCGTAAAGCTTTTTCTTCAAAATGGACACCTGCCGCACCGTAAACACGTTTTGCAATCCGCTCGATTTTTTGTGTGAGCGGTAAATCTGCTGGATAAAGGGGAGTGAACTGGCTGTCTTCTTCGATTGCTTCGAAAACCTGTTCGACTAGTGTTTCTCCACCAGCCCCCCCTTGACTAAACACTTCGCTTTCTGCTACCCGAATCTTACGTTCCCGGCACCACTCGAGTACGGTTTGGCGTTCAATATCCGTATCGCTTGAAAAGCGGTTCAGTGCGACGACCGCAGGAACACCAAACAAATCCATCGTCTCAACATGTTTCTCGAGCAAAGCAAGTCCCTCGACTAATGCAGATAAGTTTTCTTCTGCCAATTGATTTTTTGCAACACCACCATGCATTTTTAACGCCCGGACAGTTGCGACTAGAACGACGGCATCCGGATGTAGATCGCCAATTCGTGATTTGATATTAAAGAATTTTTCTGCTCCGAGATCCGCTCCGAATCCAGCTTCTGTGACGACATAATCGCTTAATTTGAGGGCGGTTCGCGTCGCGATCAGCGAATTACATCCATGGGCAATGTTGGCGAACGGTCCACCATGAATCAACGCGGGAGTCCCTTCGACGGTTTGGACAAGGTTTGGACGGAATGCCTCTTTTAAAAGTAACGTCGCAGCACCAGAAGCCTGGATATCTTTCACCGTAATCGGTTGTTGTTCGTACGAGTACGCTACGACGATTCGGCTAATACGCTCTTCTAAATCAGCGATGGAATCGGCGAGGCAGAGAACCGCCATGATTTCTGATGCGACCGTGATGTCAAAGCCATCTTGACGGGGAATCCCATGAGCCGCTCCGCCGAGGCCAATCGTGATATTACGTAACGCCCGGTCATTCAGATCGAGGACACGTTTCCACGTGATGCGACGTGGGTCAATCCGTAAGTCGTTTCCTTGATGGAGATGGTTATCCAGCAAGGCACTGATCGTATTATGGGCCGAGGTGATGGCATGCATGTCTCCTGTAAAGTGGAGGTTGATTTCTTCCATCGGTAAGACTTGGCTGTAACCTCCACCACAAGCGCCACCTTTTAATCCCATCGTTGGTCCGAGTGACGGTTCCCGTAAACAAATCATCGCTTTATGATTGAGGCGATGCAAGGCCTGACCAAGTCCGACCGTGACAGTCGATTTTCCTTCACCGGCAGCCGTCGGATTGATGGCTGTGACGAGAATCAATTTTCCATCGGCTTTCGTCGCTAACCGTTCGGCTAATCCATCTGCTAACTTGGCTTTGTACTTTCCGTACGTATCGTAATCCGCATCGGTCAGCCCGACTTGCTTAGCGATTTCAGAAATAGGTCGTAACGTCGTTTGTTGGGCAATCTCTAGATCAGAACGAATGGTTTTCTCCATGGCATACTCTTCCTCTCAAGATGAATTTCTCTATATTTCTTTATAGTAGCTTATCTGAAACGAGCACGCCAAACAATCGTTCAATATTTTCCACCCAACGTGTCAAATGGTTACGTTTTCATTTTGCTTTGAATTCCGTACTGTTAAAGGTAGAGGAGGGATGATCGATGGCAGTAGGCAATAAGAAAAAAGTAAAACGTGGACTTGAATTCTGGATGTTCGTCGGACCGGTTTTTTTAGTTTTTGCAGTGATTGTTCTCGTACCTTTTTTTAATGGTGTCATGTACTCATTCACGGACTGGAACGGGATTACAGGAGAATTGAACTGGATCGGGTTGGATAACTATGTACGACTCTTTACGGTCGATGAACAGTTCCAGCAGTCGTTTTGGTTAACGACAAGATACACCGTCGTTGCAGTCATCTTGACTAATTTAGTCGGATTCATCTTAGCGTTTTTACTCACACAAAATATTCGGACGCGGAATTTTTTACGGACAATCTTCTTCATGCCGAACTTGATTGGCGGATTGATTCTCGGATTCGTCTGGCAGTTCATTTATGTTAAAGGATTTGCCTCGATCGGAGAGCTGACAGGGTGGAGTTTATTTGAACTTCCATGGCTCGGTGACGCTCAAACCGGATTTTGGGGAATTGTCATCGTTTCGGTCTGGCAGGGCGGTGGCTACATCATGGTCATCTATATCGCTGCCTTACAGAATGTCCCGCAGGAACTGGTTGAAGCAGCGAAAATTGATGGGGCGAACCGGTTGTCGACGTTACGGAACATCACGATTCCACTCATCATGCCGTCGGTTACAATCTGCCTATTCTTAACGATTTCATGGTCGTTCAAACTGTTTGATACGAACTTGTCCCTGACAAATGGTGGACCATTTAAATCAACAGAAATGCTGGCCTTGAACATCTATAAGGAATCATTTACAAACAATAATCTCGGACTTGGTTCGGCCAAAGCGATCATCTTCTTTGTTGTCGTCGCAGCGATTACCGTGACACAAGTCTACTTGACGAAAAAACGGGAGGTGGAAGCATGAGTACGGCCCAACCTTTACCGAAACCAGAACTGAAGCCGGAGCAACCGGCACCGAAAAAGCGTGGACGTTATTCAGTCCGTCTAGGAACTGTTGAAATTGCCGCGGTCTTGATAGGGTTACTCTACATGATTCCGTTTTATTACGTCATCTCCAACTCGTTTAAGACACAAGGAGACATCTTTACCAATACGTCTGGGCTTCCGAAAGAATGGATTACGTCCAATTACACGGATGCGTGGGAAGCGATGAATTTCGGGAAAGTTTTCTTGAACTCTGTCATCATCACCGTCGGCGCCAATGCCGTCATCGTCATTTTCTGTTCGATGGCTGCTTGGAAGCTGGTCCGAACGAAAAGCCGTCTATCAACCATCGTCTTTTTCCTGTTCGTCGCAGCGATGATCATTCCGTTTCAGTCGATCATGATTCCGTTATCGAAGTTATCTGGTGATTTGGGTCTGCAAAACAGCTACTGGGGCTTGATCTTGATGTATCTTGGTTTCGGCTCCGGCTTATCGATTTTCTTATATCATGGATTCATGAAGTCGATTCCGGAAGAGATCGAAGAGGCTGCAATCATCGATGGTTGTTCGCAGTGGGGTGTCTTTTGGCGAATCGTCTTCCCGTTACTCAAACCAATCACGGTGACGATCGTCATCTTGAATACACTTTGGATCTGGAATGACTTTTTACTGCCGTCATTGATGTTGCGTGACGTTGAACTGCGGACGATTCCGCTCGCGACGTTCTATTTCTTTGGTCAGTATACGAAGCAATGGGATTTAGCGCTTGCCGGATTAATTCTCGGTATCATTCCGCTCTTGCTCTTCTTCTTTGCGATGCAAAAACAAATTATTCAAGGAATTACGAGTGGTTCCATCAAATAAGATGTAAGCGCGTTCTCGCTTCGGCGGGAACGTTTTTTGTTGGGATAGTTAATCTGATTAGTCAGATTATTTTATTTTTTTTTGAAAAAAAGGCTTTTCAAATGCTTTGCGGATGGTGTACGATGTTCTCAATTCAATTGTAACAACGACGTTGAAAGGAAGAGTAACATCTTGTAAGACCGGATTAGCGAGCTGGGGACGGTGAAAGCCCAGTCGGACACAAGTTGCGAAGAACATCCTGGAGTCGCTACCCGAACACAAAAGTCAGTAGGCGTAGCCGGAGTTGCCTGTCCGTTATCATATGGCCGAAGATTGAGATGATAAATGATCATCAGTCTTTTGAGTGAGCAGCTGAGCTGTTAACATGGGTGGTACCGCGGAACCGAGTCTTTCGTCCCATATTCTTGGGAGAGAAGGGCTCTTTTTTATGGCTTCTTTTTCAAACACACAATTGAGGAGGAAGAATACCATGACAACACTCGTATCGATGAAACAGACACAGGAAGCGATCACACTCGTAAAAAAACGCTTTGAGGAGCAATTCTCATCCCAACTCGGATTGACACGCGTCGAAGCCCCGTTGTTCGTTGAAAGCACATTAGGGGTCAACGATCATCTCAACGGAATTGAACGTGTCATTCGCTTTGATGCGATTGACCATCAGGCAGAACTTGAGATCGTTCAATCCCTTGCGAAGTGGAAACGCCAGGCGCTCCATACGTACGGATTTGCAAAAGGTGAAGGGTTATACACGTTGATGCACGCAATTCGCCGGGATGAAGTGTTGGATGCAACGCATTCGATTCACGTTGATCAATGGGACTGGGAACGAATCATTTCTAAAGAAGAGCGGACGATTGACTACTTGCAAACGACAGTTCGTGCGATTTATCAATCGATTCACCAAGTAGAACGTGAAGTCGAAGAACAGTTTGGAATCGAGGCGATCTTGCCCGAGACGATTCATTTCATGACGACACAAGAACTCGAAGATGCCTATCCGACCCTTTCAAGCAAAGAACGGGAGACGGAAGTGACGAAAGAGCACGGAGCGGTCTTCTTGATGCAAATCGGTGGTGCCTTGGCATCTGGTGAAAAACATGATGGACGAGCGGCAGATTATGATGACTGGACGCTCAACGGTGATATCCTGGTTCACCACCCGGAAATCGGCGCATTCGAACTTTCGTCGATGGGTATTCGTGTCGACCGGGCAACGTTACTTGCACAAATCGAAACGACAGGCGAACATTCGAAACTTGATTTCCCATTCCATCAAGGTGTGTTGGACGAAGCTTTACCACTGACGATTGGTGGAGGAATCGGTCAATCTCGGATGGCGATGTTCCTGTTGAAGAAGCGTCACATTGGTGAAGTCCAAGCATCTGTTTGGTCAGAAGAGACACGGACGGAGTACCGTCAGCAAGGTGTCCACCTCTTATAACGGCGAGTTGAGTGATTGATTTATAGAGCAGACAATCGATCGATGTTTCCCGGCATATCATACATGCCGGGAAACATCGATTTTTTTGTCGATAAAACAAGTTCATGAGACCTCAGACGGAGGGAAGACGTGTGAAAGTAAGGTATAATGGGGATACTAACTAATAAGAAAGAGGTGGAGACATGTCAGCAATACTCATTACAGGATTAGTATTTGCTTTACTTTTCGTAGTTTTCCTTTGGTTCAACATCAAAGGGTTGCGGACGATGTGGCGTGATTATAAACGCACTGGATCGATGATGGCACTTGGCTTCTTTATCGTCGGAATCATCGGGATCTTTACAGGTGTCTGGACGACGCTCGTCGTCATCATTTATTATCTTCTTCGTCCTGCACGAGGCTGATTCAGAGGAGTGGTTGGATGTTAGAATGGTTATTCTCAGCCGGAGAATCGAATCTCTGGCTGTTTTTAGGAATCATGATCTTAGGACTCGGAACGGAGTTGATTCCGGCTGAAGTCGGATTACCTTTACTTGGTCTCTACGTTTCAAATGGAACGCTAGGATGGACGGCAGCGGTTCTAATCGGCTTTGTCGGAAGTTTGATGGGGGCGACACTGTTTTATTTTCTTGGGCGTTATGCCGGTCGGCCTTTATTGATTCGTTATGGAAAGTGGTTGATGATCAAAGAACGTGAAATCGTCCAAGGTGAGCGAATCGTTTCGAAATACGGTTCATGGTCAGCACTATTTGGTCGCTTTTTCCCGGTCATTCGGTCCGTCGTCTCGATTCCATGCGGTTTGTTCAACTTGTCCTTTAAACGTTACTTAATCGCATCCAGTATTGGGCTGTTTCCGGTTTCCTTGTTCTATGTCTGGTTAGGAGAGCGGTTTGGCGTTGAGCGAGCAGAATCGATGCTGAAAGGGTTAGAACAAGAGTTATGGTGGATTCTTGGAATCATCGTTTTAGGGATTGCCGGGTATATTCTGTATCGTCGATTAAAAGCAAAACGATAATCATCAGGGCTGACTTAATTGTTGGTCTCGAAACAGAACAGGGGTGACGGATTTCAAATCCGTCACCCCTGTTCTGTTTCATGAAGTTTTAGGAAATAAAAAGCGTTTCAGCGTTTTAATACGATGTTTTGGTGTTAATAGAAGCAACTGGTCACGTCCTTCAAAAATTGTATCTCCCCGAGGTGTGACGATTTGATCCTCTCGAATAATCGCCGTGATTAAAAACTCTTGTGGAAGATCAATCTCCGAAATCGCTTTCCCGACGAATGGATGAGAGGTTGGAATCGTCAGTTCAATGATTTCAGCATTCGGTTTACCAATCGACATGAACTCAATGACCGTTTGAATGGTCGAAGAACCGGTTTCGTTTAGATTCAGTCGTTCTGCTAAAAAGGTTAAGACACTTCCTTGAATGAGCGTGGACAGAAGAACGGTAAAAAAGACGATATTAAAGATCATTCCGGCATTATCAATACCCGCAACAAGTGGATAGGTCGCGAGTATGATCGGGACAGCTCCTTTGAGCCCGGCGAAGGAAATAAAGACTTTTTCTTGCCACGAATATTTAAAGGGTAACAAGCTCAGCCAGACAGAAACAGGGCGTGCGATGAAGATCAGAATCAATGCTAACGCAATCGAGGATAAAATCACGCGTGGATCAAGTAGTTGTTTTGGGAATACGAGTAATCCGAGCACGATGAACATCCCGATTTGAGCAAGATGTGCCATGCTCATCGTGAAGCGGACAAGCGTTTGGCGATAGACCAACTCATGGTTGCTAATATAGATGGCTGTGACGTAAACGGCTAAAAACCCACTCGCATGGACCGTATCGGCAATGCCGAACGAAAGAAAGGCAAACGACATCAAGAGAATCGGATAAAAACTAGATGAGCTTAAGTCGATTCGGTTAAGTAAAGTAGAGGCGATCCATCCGAGCAGTAGTCCGAGCAGTAATCCCACTACCATTTCCCAAACAAGTGAGGAGAGACCGGAAACAAGCGAGGCATCTTTCGGATTCGTGACGAATTCAAGGAAAAAGACGGTCAGGAAAACAGCCATCGGATCATTTGTGCCTGATTCGAGTTCTAAGGTCGAACCGATTTTCCGCCGAACCGATTGTCCGCTGAGGACCGAAAAAATTGCGGCGGCGTCCGTCGATCCAACGATTGCCCCTAACAAAAAGGCATTGGCCCAACTGAAGCCAAGAATGTAGTGGGAAGCGACTGCGACGATCGTCGTAGCAGTGAAGACGCCGAATGTAGCAAGTGAGAGCGAAGGACTGAGTTCTGTTTTGACTTCTTTCCAAACAGTCTGAAGTCCACCCTCGAATAAAATGATGATTAATGCCACCGTACCAAGCAATTGTGCCAACTCGGCATCGTCGAATCGGATGAATCCGGTAATATCGCTTCCGGCAATCATTCCGAGGGCGATAAAAATCAAGAGTGCCGGAATGTTGAGACGACTGGATAACTTCGTCGTCCAGACGGCGATGAATAACAGTAAACCAATCAGTAAAATCGTAAATTGTAGGGATATTGCATCAAACTCCTTCGTAAAGTAGTATCTACTTTTATCATACACTAATCCCGAGTTTTTCTGTCGGATAACGATTGTTCAATATTTTCCACCACACCGGACAAAATTATCCGTTTTTATTGCAAGCGTTTTCATTTAATGTAAAAGCGTAGCACGATTATCAACTCGAAAATCAGGGAGGTATCCGAATGCGTAAACGTAAATGGGCAGCACTACCGGTTGCCGCGACGGCAATGGTCGTAGCACTTGCAGCATGTGGTGGCGGTGGAACACTCAATAGTGATGACTCAAAGGACAGTGGCTCTTCCAAGGACGGAAAGACCCTCAACGTATTCCAATTTAAAGCTGAAATCGCAAAAGACATGGAGAAGATGGCGAAGGCCTACGAAAAAGAAACCGGCGTAAAAGTAGTCGTTCAAACGGTGGGTGGCGGATCGGATTATGGCGCTGCCTTGAAATCACAGTTTGCGTCAGGGAACGAGCCGGACGTCTTTAACAACGGTGGATTTACAGAAGCGAAAACATGGCAAGACAAGCTAGAAGATTTGTCAGATGAAAAATGGGTCAGTGATTTGACGGATCTGTCGAAAGAACCGATGACGATTGATGGAAAACTGTACGGTATGCCGATGAACTTAGAAGGTTATGGATTCATCTATAATAAAGAAATCTTCAAAAAAGCAGGGATTACCGAGTTACCGAAAACGTTGACTGAATTGACAGAAGCATCTAAAAAGATTAAAGCAGATGGTGTCACACCATTTTCAATCGGATATGGTGAATGGTGGATTCTTGGAAACCACTTGATGAACATCCCGATGGCGCAACAGGATGATCCGGATCAGTTCATCGCGGACTTAAACGCTGGAAAAGGGAAGTTTGAAGACAACAAACAATTTAAAGAGTTCATGAATCTGTTTGATCTAACGATCGAATACGGCAACAAAAATCCGTTGACGACGGATTACAATACACAAGTCTCCCAGTTCGCTGAAGGAAAAACAGCGATGATTCAACAAGGGAACTGGGCACAACAATTGATTACGGACGTGAATCCGGATATCGAAATGGGCTTCATCCCGATGCCGATCAATGATGATAAAGAAAAAATGGACCGACTTCCGGTTGGCGTACCGAACAACTGGGTCGTTAACAAAAACTCGAAAAATAAAGAAGAAGGTAAAAAGTTCTTGGAATGGATGGCGACATCTGAGACAGGAAAAGATTATATGGTCAACAAATTCAAGTTCATTCCTGCTTTCAAATCGATCGAAGCAGCGGATCTTGGACCACTCGCTGACGATATCATCAAGTACTCTAAAGAAGATAAAACAATCTCATGGAACTGGTTTAAATACCCGGACGGCGCTGTTAATGAATTTGGTGCCATCATGCAAGCCTATGTAGGGAAACAAAAAACATCGGAAGAGATGTTACAAGACTTTACGAAGACATGGGAAAAAATGAAGAAATAATAAAAAACGTGTTGTTTCCAAGAAAAATTGGAAACAACACGTTTTTTATTATTAATGTAGGAAAAACAATTGAATGAAAAACAGAACAGCAAACAGATAAATCAAGAAGTGGACTCGCTGTTTTTGCACAGCTTTCATGATGGGATAGATGATGAATCCAAAGGCGATTCCTGTCGCGATACTGCCAGAAAGAGGCATGATGATGATGACCATGAAGGCCGTAAATGCTTCGCTGAAATCATCCCAGTCAATCTGTTTGATGTTTTGGAGCATCAAGGCACCGACCAACAATAAAGCAGGTGCGGTAATGGCAGGGACGTTAGAAATCGACTGAACGATCGGACCGAAGACCGCAGCGAGTGCAAATAAGATGCCGACCGTGACAGACGTTAAACCTGTTCGCCCACCAGCTGCGACACCGGAAGCTGATTCGACGTAAGCCGTCGTTGGACTGGTTCCGAACATTGATCCGACAATCATCGCCGTCGAATCGGATAACAAGGCCCGTTCACTGTTTTTTAAAGTACCATCTTTTTCAATCAGACCAGCTTGTTCGCCGACTGCGACCATCGTACCGGTCGTATCAAACATCGTCACAAGGACAAAGGACAGGACTCCGCTGAACAAACCGTATTGGATGACATCTTGGATAGCCGATAACGGATTCGCGACAAGGATTCCTTCCGGTAAGGTCGGGAAAGCTACCAACGTTTTAGAAAATGTCAGCTCTCCCGTAAAGAAAGCGAGTAATCCGGAGAGTAACATCGCGTAGAGGAGACCGCCGGGTACACGCTTGACCGTTAAGATGGCGGCAACGAGCAGACCAATCAATGTGATGAGTGCTTCCGGTGACGTCAATGATCCAATGGTGATCAGTGTTGCCGGATCAGCAATCAGAATGCCAGACATTTTTAAACCGAGTGAGGCGATGAATAGACCAATCCCGCCTGTGATGGCTAGTTTAAGTGTCGCCGGAATGACCTCGATGAGTTTCGTCCGTAAAGGTGACAAGGACAAAAGAAGAAAAATCAGTCCCGCTACAAAAACGACAGACAAAGCCGTTTGATAAGGAATTTTTTCACCGATGACGAGGGTATACGTAAAATAAGCATTTAACCCCATACCCGGTGCAACAGCAATCGGAAGATTGGCATAAAAGCCCATCAGTAACGTTCCGACAAGTGTCGCGATGATTGTTGCCGAGAAGGCTTGATCTTGAGGAATTCCCGCTTCCGATAAGATGGTGGGGTTAACGAAAAGAATGTAGGCCATCGTAATGAAGGTAATGAAACCCGCCTGGATTTCACGTTTGGCTGTTGTATGGTGTGCAGAAAGTTTGAACATGTGTCAGAAACCACCTTAATCTAAAAAAGTTTGTTAAAAACGAACATTAACGATGTTATAGCAATATTCATTCGGAATCAAGCATTCTTTTTTGATGAAGGGAATTCTGGTGAAACAAGCAGGGAGCTAAACTAATAAAAGACATGCATGTAAGCGGATACAGCTATGCTATACTACTTATTAGAAGAAAAAGGATGGAGGGAGACGGCAGTGAAGAGCATCCGAACACGTTTGATTCGACTTGTCGTCTTGGCGATTCTGATCCCTACAACGCTTGCTACGTCAGCTTCTTACGTATATGTCCGCCACCAAAATGTAGAACAGGCCGAACGCTCGAGCCTGAACGCTTTAAAAAGAGGAAGCAACCAAATCAGTCATTATATGGAAGATGTGCGACGTTTACCGACGAGTCTCTATGCCAATCGTTCGCTGATCAACATCATGACTGTTGGGGCAGATGCAGAACTGAGCGAATCAGAAGGTGTGATTTCACGAGCGTTATTAGGTCTTTTTTTATCGAGGCAAGACATCGAGCAGCTTCATTTCGTCATCTTAAAGGGCAACTCCGAGTACTCCGTCTACAATATGAAAACCTCGAGCAGAGGAAAGTTTGATTGGTTACAAGAAACGGATTATTTTCGGTTGATGAAACAAAAAAATGGATGGTTGATTGATCCCGCTCACCGGATTGCTGCTTATAATACGCATACGATGATTCTTGATGAGGAAGAAATCGTAAGTTTTCGCTATCGGATCAACCGAGTCGAAACGGACGAGCCCCTTGGTTTTCTGTCGGTCGACATCCCGACAAGTGTGTTTAAACAACAGTTAAAGTTGTTTGAGAATTTTCCGGATGAATCACTTTGGCTGATGAATGGAAATCAACTGATTGCGAAAACAGGACAAGAACTGCCGGTCACGAACGATCGATTCACGGGGACGAACGGCAGTATGCGGGTCGGTGATTCCTTCATCGTCTACGCTAAAACAAACACACAAGGTGTCCCGATTACGTTAGTAAAGGCGATTCCCTATGCTTCAGTCGTCAAAGGGGCCAATGAAACGGCCTTGATTTTAATCTTGATTGGTGCCGTCTCCTTGATTTTAATGATCATGGCAGCGAGTCTCGTAGCCCTTGAAATCACGAAACCGATCAAACAATTGACGGCGAATGTGTGGCGAGTCGAACAAGGGGATTTATCAGCACGATTCGTAGCGACGACAAATGACGAAATTGGATTGTTGAATCGGCAATTCCAACGGATGATCCAGCGGATTGATCGATTGATCAAACGTGAGTACCGCCTTGCTCTTGAAAATCGGACGAACGAGTTGCGGGCGCTACAATCACAGTTGAATCCACACTTTTTATTCAATGCCTTACAGTCAATCGGAACAACGACATTGCAGGGAGACCGTAAAGTCGCCTATCGTTCAATCACTGGCTTGTCGCAGATGATGCGTTATTCGATGAACAACGAGCAGACGATTGTGACCTTGAAACAAGAAGTCGATCATCTTCAATCCTATATGCGTCTCCAACAACAACGTTTTCCAAATCGTTTTCGTTATATCGTCGATGTGCCGTGGCACATGAATTCGATTGAAGTCCCGAAAATGATTTTGCAGCCCTTTGCGGAAAATTACTTCAAACATGCGTTCAATCAGCAAATGGATGCGACGGAAAATTATTTGGCCTATAAAGTCAGAAGTGATGGTGACCAACTCATCATTCAAGTTGAAAACAGCGGTGTGATCATGGATCCGCCTGTGCTCGATACGATTGATCAAACGATGCGGATGCACCGGAGACCGGAAGATCGGCAAACGTCTGGAATCGGGCTACACAATATCTACGAACGCTTACTCATCTTTTATGGGGATCAAGCAAGCATGGTGCTGCAATCTCCGGCAGAAGGTGGTTTTAGAATCGTCATTCGTATTCCCGTTGAACAGGAGGAACTATGATGAATGTATTGATTGTAGACGATGAACAACATGTACGAGATGCCGTTAAATTACTCGGAGAATGGGATGAATGGAAAGTCACCAATATTTTTGAAGCAGACAATGGTATTACGGCAAAACAATTTTTGAATCAGGAAAAAATAGATTTGATGCTGACGGATGTCGAGATGCCTGGACTAGACGGTTTAAGTTTACTGGAATGGACAAAAAATCATCATCCAAAGGTCGTCACGATCGTACTGACAGGGTATGATGATTATACGTATATGCGTCGTGCGATTTTACATCAATCTTTTGATTACTTACTAAAACCGATCGACCCGGACATCTTAAACGATGCACTTGCTCGGGCGATGGAATTGCTGTGTCCTGTTCAAGAACAGGGGGAGGCGATTGATCAGATTGCAAAATACATTGCGACACATTATGCGGAAGAACTAACACTTCAACTCATGAGTGAACGCTTTTACTTAAGCCGAGAATACATTTCCAGACGGTTTAAACAACGTTTCTCCGTTAATTTATCCGATTACATTCAAACGATTCGCTTGAATCGTGCCAAGGAATTGCTCAGGGAGACAGACGCCCGGATTTATGAGATTGCGCTTGAAGTCGGGTATCATGATGACAAATATTTTCGGAAAGTGTTTAAAAAGCAGTTCGGGATGACCCCGAATGAGTTCAGAGAGTTGTTGTCTGTTTAGTCGACATTTCAAGGAGGAATCGTACATGAGCGTACACATTAACGCAACAGAAGGTCAGATTGCAGAAACGGTTTTACTTCCAGGAGATCCACTCCGGGCAAAATACATCGCCGAGACATTTTTAGAGGATGTTGTTCTCTATAACGAAGTTCGTGGGATGTACGGCTTTACAGGAACGTATAAAGGGAAAAAAGTATCGGTTCAAGGGACGGGGATGGGTGTTCCATCAATGTCGATTTATGCCAATGAATTGATTCAATCGTATGGTGCGAAAAACCTGATCCGTGTCGGGACTGCCGGTGGAATTACACCGGACGTGAAAGTCCGTGACGTCGTCATCGCGATGAGTGCTTCACACGATATGGCACAGAACCGTGTCCGTTTTAACGGACTCGACTATGCACCTACGGCATCGTTCGATCTGTTGTATAAAGCATACAACACAGCAAAAGAACACGGGATTGATGCGAAAGTCGGTCAAATCTTCACGACGGATCAATTTTATCAAGATGATTTCCATCACTTTAAAAAATGGGCGGATTTCGGTTGCCTCGCAATCGAGATGGAAGCAGCCGGTCTCTACACACTTGCTGCGAAACATAAAGTCAATGCCTTGACGATCTTAACGATTTCAGATCATCTGTTGACAGGCGAAGAAACGACAGCGGAAGAACGTCAAACGACGTTCAACGATATGATGAAGGTCGCACTCGAAACAGCGATTCAACTGTAAAGGGAAAGCGGAGAAAAGACTCTCCGCTTTTTTTGTTTGCTTCAACAGCTATGGTAGAATGAGAAGGAAGAATTGGAAGACATGACAAGGGGGAACAATCGATGGGATTGACGGTAATTGGATCAGATCTATCAAGTCGTATCGGCGTACAACGAACATTTTTCAAGACCGGTGCCACGCGGAGCGTCGCCTTCAGATTAAGTATGCTGACGTTTTTAAAACAAGCGATTGAAACGCACGAGGAAGCGATCTATGAAGCGTTGGAAGTCGACTTGAATAAAGGACGACAAGATGCGTTTACGACGGAGATTGGGTTTGTTTATGGCGAACTGAATCGAATGGAAAAACAATTGCGACGACTCGCAAAACCACGCCGTGTCGGAACACCGTTATTACATTTTGGATCAAAAAGTGAAATCCGTTTAGAACCGTACGGAAACGTGCTTGTCATCGCCCCTTGGAACTATCCATTCCAATTGGCGCTTGCCCCAGTCATTGGAGCGATTGCAGCCGGGAATACGGTTGTCCTGAAACCATCTGAATTGACGCCGAATGTCTCACGTGTCTTACGCGAAGTATTTGAGACGGCGTTCCATCAACGGTTTGGTTTAGTCATCGAAGGCGATGCCGATGTGAGTGCAGCCGTTTTAGAAGAGAAGTTTGACTATATCTTCTTTACAGGCTCGACGCGTGTCGGGAAAATCGTTCACCAGGCAGCCGCAAAACATTTAACACCGGTCACGCTTGAACTGGGCGGGAAGTCTCCGACGATCGTTCATAAAGATGCGGACTTGCGACTGGCTGCAAAACGAATTGCCTGGGGGAAATGGTTAAACGCTGGGCAAACGTGTATCGCGCCAGACTATGTATTTGTCCATCAAGACGTCCGGGAAACCTTTTTACGTTTAATTGAAGAGGAAGCATTTTCTCAGTATGGGAATGGTGTTGGTGTTGGTTCTTATGTCAAAATCGTATCCGACGGTCACTTGGAACGATTGACGAGTTACCTTGCGCAAGGTGACATTCAATTTGGTGGGCAGGTCGATCCGGAATCAAGAAAGATGGCGCCAACCGTCATGACAAACGTTTCAGCCGATTCGAAATTGATGCAGGAAGAAATCTTTGGTCCGATTTTACCGGTTTTGGTATATGAAGAAATCGAAGACGTCATCACGTTTGTCACGGATCGAGACAAACCTCTAGCACTATATCTGTTCACAGAAAATGAATTCATCAAGGAGCGGGTCTTGAACCGGATTTCCTTTGGGGGTGGTTGTGTGAACGATACATTGATGCATGTCGCTCAGCATAATTTACCGTTTGGCGGCGTTGGTGCGAGTGGAATCGGCGGCTATCATGGCAAATATAGTTTTGAGACGTTCAGCCATCAAAAAGGACTTGTCCATAATACGACGAAGTTCGATTTACCTTTCCGCTACATGCGTTCAAATACCGATTCCAAATGGATGCGCTTTTTGTTATGATGGTTGAGGTTTGATAAATATGAAGTGTCATAAAAAGTAAATTTTTTGTTGAAATAAGGAGTATGACTTTTGAAACATCATTTACGTAAGTGGATCAAGAAAATCAAACTAATTGAAACGATGTTGCATCTATTGATGCGATTGTTTGCTTGTCTGCCCGTTCGCCAACATCGAATAGTCTTCGAAAGTTTTTTGGGGAAACAGTACAGTGATAATCCACGTGCGATTTATGAAGCTTTCCAACAGGAACATCCGGAATTCGAATTGCTGTTCAGTAAAGACCGCCGGAGTACGTTTGATGATCCTGCTGTTCAAACGGTCAATCGAATGACGATTCGTTGGGTGTATCTATTGGCAACGTCACGCGTTTGGATTTCGAACAGTCGTCTTCCGTCGTGGTTATATAAACGAAAAGAAACGATTTATTTACAGACGTGGCACGGAACGCCCTTGAAAAAGCTGGCGCTCGACATGGATGAGGTTCAGATGGCGAATGCAACGACAGAACGTTATAAACAGGACTTTGCGCGTGAGGCATCGAAGTGGGATCTGTTAATTTCACCGAATGCTTATTCGAGCAAAATCTTCAGACGGGCATTTGATTTTACAGGAACGTTGCTCGAAATCGGTTATCCGCGGAATGATCTGTTTTATCAGATGACTCGACATTCGGAAATTCTCGATCGTGTCTACTCCCGTTATCACATCGACCGGACTAAAAAAATCATTCTGTACGCTCCGACTTGGCGGGATAATGAGTACGTGGCACAGGGCTCCTACTCCTTTACACTCCCGTTTTCGCTCGAACAGTTCGAAAAACGATTTGGTACGGAATATACATTATTGATTCGGATGCATTATTTAGTAGGTGATCAAGTAGATACGTCATCCTATGAGTCAGTACACAATGCATCGGATTATCCGGATATTTCCGATTTGTATATCGCGGCGGATGCCATGATCACGGATTATTCTTCCGTCATGTTTGATTATGCGCATTTGAAACGACCGATGTTGTTTTATACGTATGACTTGGAACATTATCGTGATCACTTACGAGGATTTTATTTTGATTTCGAACAAGAAGCGCCTGGTCCACTCGTCTTAGAGGAACAACGATTATTTGAAGAAATCGATCAGTTGTCGGAATGGAACAGTCGATATGGTGTACGGTTTGCGGCATTTGAAAAGAAGTTTTGCCAATGGGATGACGGAACGGCTTCTCAGCAGGCATGTCACCGTATAGTACAACTTGTCAGTAACCAGCATAAAGGAGAATCATCATGAAAAAAATCATCACGTACGGAACATTTGATTTATTGCACTGGGGACATATCAATATCCTCAAACGGGCAAAAGAAATGGGAGATTATTTAGTCGTTGCGATTTCAACGGATGAGTTTAACCGTTTGAAGCATAAAGAATCGTATCATAGTTTTGAAAATCGTAAATTAATTTTGGAATCGATTCGGTATGTAGATGAAGTCATTGCTGAAAACAATTGGGATCAAAAAATCAGTGATGTACAAGAACATCAAATTGATACGTTTGTCATGGGAGATGACTGGGCAGGTGAATTTGACTTCCTGAAAGAATATTGTGAAGTCGTTTATCTCAGCCGGACGGAAGGTATCTCGACGAGCCAAATCAAAACCGAATTAGGTAAGGGATAATAAACAAAGAAAGACCACACGATTCGTGCGGTCTTTCTTCTTGGAAGGACAGGATAAACGTGAGAGAGAGTATCGTGCAAATCTATTTGCTACTTTTTCGGATTTTCTATCGTATCTTCTGTTTGTTACCCGTGAAGCCGGTAACGCTCTTTTGGGTCACATACGGTGATAATGTAAAACCGATTAATGATGCACTCCTGACGGCATTCCCGAAAGAAAAACGTTATTTAGTTTATGATAGAAAATTTGTGAAATGCGCAGAACGATGGGCAACAGAAGATCGGTTGCCTTATCGGCGACTTCGTTTCATTCGATTGGCTTATTTATTAGCAACCTCTAAACATATCTTTATTGATAATTATATCGGTGAGTTTAGTGTCGCGCCGATTCGAAAAGGAACACAACGGGTACAGCTCTGGCATGCTGCCGGGACATTAAAACAATTTGGTTTGTCTTCGTCCAGAAGCTTACTGGTTTCTAAACGGACACGCAAACGTTTTAAGCATGTCTATCAGCGGTATGGTGATTTTATTGTACCAGGAGAACCATGTGCGACCCAGTTTTTGGCGCCACATGATTTGCCGAAAACCGTCTTTAAGCCGTTTGGAGTACCACGGACAGACTATTGGTTCGACGAACAGCATCAGGAAATCAAAGAACAATTAAAAAATGCCTATCAACAGGTCGGACGACGGATTATATTGTATGCTCCGACTTACCGGGAACATGATGGAATGGAAGGTCAGACGGTTCATCAGTTGGAACGATTGACGGATCAAGGGTGGACGATTCTTGTCAAGTTACATCCGACCGTACGCTCGGCATTTATGCATCAAATGGAGCATATTCACTTTGTAACAGATGAATATTCCATTAATGATTATCTGCTTATTACAGATGTTCTCGTCACGGACTATTCGTCCATTCCGTTTGAAAGTTGTCTGCTTGAAATTCCGACGATTCTCTATACGCCGGATATCAATACGTATCGCCAGCTACCAGGAATTATTGAATCGTATCCGGACCCACTACCTGTAGTAGCTACCGATCGAATCGAGACGGTGTTCGACTGGATCAGTTCGGATCGTGCTCTGGACGACAGCCGGATTGCGATGAGAAATTTTAAAATGTTCTGGTATGCAGAAACACCTGGGCAAGCGACGCAACGAATTATTGAATTTTATTACCCGGAAACGACGAATTAATCGTCTGGACTCATTAGAGGGATGGATTTGAAAGGAAAGAACTTTTGAATCCATCCCTTTTCATTTAAAATTAAAATGTGAAAAGGTGAACAATGTTTGACAATCTTTTGAAAAAACGCCTTTTGTGCGTGTGATGTTCTATACTGAGGTCAGAAGGAATCCAGGAAAGGAGAATGCGACATGCTTGCTTGTGGGACGACAGAAGCCAATACCTTTGTTTTATCGACGGAGACACGAATGATACTTGAAGATTTCATGACCGAGGTGACTTTCAAAAAGGATGCGATCGTTTGTTGGGAAGGGGAACTAAACGATAAGCTGTTTTATGTGAAGCAAGGCGGTGTCAAATTGTCGAAGTTGACGAAAAAGGGAAGTCCTTTGATGATGTTTTTGTATTTTAAAGGGGACTTATTTGGTGAATTTGATGTCGGAGAGGCATTTCCAAGTTCGTATAGCGTCGAAACGATGGAAGACAGCGTACTTGGTGTCATCCCTAAAAGTAAGTTAGAAGAACTGATGAAACGCGATGGAGTTTTTGCGTTAGAAATCATGCGCTGGCAAGCACTCATGCGAAAACAGTCAGAAACGAAATTACGAGATCTTTTATTATTCGGAAAACAAGGTGCCCTTGCTTCGACCTTGCTCCGCTTGATTGCGATGAACGGAAAACAAGTTGGAGAAGACTATATACTTTCGGATCGACCGTCAGATAGTGAACTCGGACAATTGATTGGCGCACCACGTGAAACCGTCAATCGGATGTTTTCCCAGTGGAAAAAGGACAAAGTCATTTCATCAACCACTACTAAAATCATCATTCATGATGCCAAGTATCTAAGGGACCTATGTCACTGTGAAGGTTGTCCGGTAGGCGTTTGCCGGATTTAATAGTTTTAGGATCAATCCTCTTGTCTTTGAGACAGGAGGATTTTTTGATTTGTTGTATTACAAAATGTGAACTTTATGTGTGTTTTTTAAATGGAAACAGCGAAATTGTCACAACTACTGTGATTTTTATCACGGTTTCTTGATGCGAGTCTTATTTAAAATAAAGGTACATCACCGAGGTGAAATGAGAAAGGGGTTTTACGTCATGAGTACTAAACCGGAATCGAATTTACATGGAACACTGGTCGCCGTCTTCATCGTTGCCGGAGTCATCATCGGCATGTGGGGATCGATTTTTCTATTATTTAGTTCAAGATGAGGAGGAAAGACAATGCATATTCATCGTTTAGAGAAAATTTGGTTAGGATTTGGTTGCGTGATGTTAGCTGTTTTCTTATTGATCATCGGAGTGTCTGCCTTTGCTTCAGGAAATCAGCCACCCTCTGATGCCACATTGATTGATCCAACTCAAGTCGATCAGACAAAACCATTCGATAAGCCAGGACTAAAAAAAATTGACGATAACAAATACGAAGCGGTCATGGTTTCGCAAGCCTTTCAATTCACACCTCAAGACATGGTCATTAAAAAAGGGGCAACCGTTGATTTTCTCGTCACATCAAAAGATGTGGTTCATGGATTTGAAATTGTGAAAACAAACGTCAATATGATGGTCGTACCGGGGCATATCAATTCACTGGAGTATACATTTGAAAAAGCCGGTGACTACTTGATTGTCTGTAATGAATATTGTGGTACAGCCCATCATATGATGTCGACAAAAATCAAGGTGGTGGATTAAATGAATGCCATTTCTAAAAAATTAAAAGAATTTGAGATGGAGCGGGGGATACCTGCGACGGAATTAGGCGTAAAAGAAGCGAAACTAGCATTTGCACATGTCAGTTTTTCGCTCGTCGCATTGTTGATCGGTGGATTATGTGGGTTGTTACAGACGCTTGTGCGGACAGGAGTCATTCCGGAAATCGCCGGAATCGGGTATTACGAATTATTGACAGCACATGGACTGATGCTAGCCATTGTATTTACGACATTATTTATCTTTGGATTATTATTCTCATTTTTAGGCCAATCGTTTGGTCGTTTTGAAGAATTTCCGAGACGACTGGGATGGGTTGGTTTTTGGTTGATGATGCTTGGAGTCGTGCTCGTCACCTGGATGGTCCTTGCGGGTGAAGCCTCGGTCTTATACACTTTTTATGCGCCATTAAAGGCACATCCTGTCTTTTATATTGGTCTTGTTATTTTTGTCGTCGGGACTTGGATTTCTTCCGGTGCGATGTTCCGGATGTACGCTGATTATAAACGGGAACACCCGGGTGTTCATCCGCCACTACAGGCATACATGAGCATCATGACCGTGTTGTTATGGGTTGTTGCGACGCTAGGTGTTGCTGCTACGATTTTGTTCCAACTCTTGCCGTTGTCACTCGGTTGGACGGATAAAGTTGGGATCGAGCTATCACGGACACTGTTTTGGTATTTTGGTCATCCCCTCGTCTATTTTTGGTTATTACCAGCATATATTGTGTGGTATACGGTGATTCCTAAAATTGTCGGAGGAAAGATTTTTTCCGATGCCTTAGCCCGGATGTCATTTTTATTGTTTTTATTGTTTTCTTTCCCTGTTGGCTTTCACCATCAATTATTAGAACCTGGTATTTCAGCATTTTGGAAATACATTCAAGTCGTTTTGACGTTTCTTGTCATCATTCCATCGTTGATGACGGCATTTTCGATGTTTGCCACATTTGAATTAGCGGGAAGACGAAACGGAGCCACCGGCTTATTCGGATGGATCAAGAAGATGCCGTATCGAGATGTTCGATTTTTAGCTCCATTCGTCGGGATGTTATTTTTTATTCCGGCTGGTGCGGGCGGCGTCATCAACGCTTCCCACCAATTAAATATCGTTGTTCATAATACGCTGTGGGTGACGGGACATTTTCATATCACGGTCGGAGCAGCTGTCGCCTTGACGTTTTTTGGAACAGCGTATTGGCTGGTTCCGTTGTTAAGAGGGCGGACACTGACGAAGCAACTCAATCGTATCGGTCTTATTCAAACAGCAACGTGGACGATTGGGATGCTCTTTATGTCAACCGCGATGCATATCTCAGGCTTACTCGGAAACCCAAGACGGACTGGTCCGGCAGCCTATTTTAAAGATTCATTGGTAGCCGACTGGATTCCCTATCACGCTGCGATGGCAATCGGTGGGACGATTTTGTTCATCTCGATCCTGTTGTTTTTATTCGCGATGTTCCAACTTGCTTTTCGGGCTCCAAAAGGAATCGAGGAATTTCCGGTTGCTGAAACAGAAGAAGCGGCGATGCAGACACCACTTTTCTTTGAGAATTGGAAACTTTGGATTTTCGTGACGTTTGCATTGATTGCTTTTGCGTATACGGTCCCGATTTGGCATATGATTGAGAATGCGCCTCCTGGGGCACCTGGATGGAAATTGTGGTGACAGATTGTGCCATACAAAAAACGAACAAATTTCTCCTGTATCTCGGAGGAACTTGTTCGTTTTTTTGGATGGAAAATCTATCACATCGAACTTTTTAAGTATAAAAAAAGAAAAAACGAGTTCAACAATCAAAGGTTATTTCACAATTCCGTGCTTAAAGGCATAAACCACCGCTTGTGTCCGATCGACGACATCAAGTTTCGATAAGATGTTTGAGACATGTGTCTTGACGGTCTTCAACGAAATGAACAGTTCATCGGCGATTTCCTGATTCGCCATGCCACGTGCCATCAATTGCAGGACTTCCTGTTCTCGCTCCGTCAGATCGTCATGCAGGTGGCTCGTTGGTCTTCGTAATCGTTCCATCATTTTACCGGTGACTTGAGCAGCCATGACGGATTGTCCGCTCGCAGTTTTACGGATGGCCTCCGCGATTTCAAACGCACTAGCTGTTTTTAAGACATAACTCATGGCTCCTGCTTCAATGACCGGGTAGACTTTTTCATCGTCTAGAAAGCTTGTGACAACAAGAATTTTCGCTTCTGGCCAGTCTTTACGAATCAATCGTGTTCCTTCAACGCCGTCAACCGGTTCCATGACTAAATCCATTAAAATCACATCAGGCCGATGCTTTAAAGCCAGTTCAGCTCCGACCTGTCCATCTGATGCTTCTGCCACAACTTCAATATCTGCTTGAGTGGACAAAAAGGCAGATACACCTGCACGAACCATCTCATGATCATCGACTAATAACACACGTATCATACTTGCACCATCCGATTTTTTCTCAATTTCACTTCAATTTGTGTACCTTGTCCGGGGACACTGACAAGGCGGATCGTTCCGCCCATCTCTGCCGTTCGTTCGCGCATTGAATTGATACCGTAAGAAGCAAGCTTCTTTTCATCCACGATGAAACCGACACCATCATCGTTCATGCTCAAGATGATCGTATCATTGAATTGACGCAACTCGATATCCATATGTGACGCCTTCGCATGACGTAACGCGTTGGTCAAACCTTCTTGGACGATCCGGAACAGTTCATTTTCAATCGGGCGTGGTAACTCAATTGCTTCGAGCTTCCAACTCAGTTCAGTGGATTGTTTTCTAGAGAGTTCTTCAAGAAGTTGAGTAAGTCCTTGTTGTAAGGTCATCCCTTCGAGTTCAACGGGACGCAACTGCAGCAATAAGGAACGCATTTCTGATTGGGCTGTCTGGGCCATCGTCTCAACGAGATCAATTTGTTTAGCAGCTGTTTCAGGTTGCGTTAAAATCGTTTGTTTGGCAGCGGTCGTCATCATCGAGATTGCATACAGTTGTTGGGAAACGGAGTCGTGCAGGTCACGAGCAAGCCGTTTTCGTTCCTCGGTAATCGCTTGAATCCGGACTTGTTCGATATGTTGTGGACGGGTACTGATTTTTTGGACAGTCTCGACTTGTTCATCAATCCGTTTGCCGATTCGGGATAGGCGTGTCAGCGTGTGGAAATAGGGACCGTTGACAATCGTCACTTCTTTTCCTTGTTCGAGTTCGATGATAGCTGTCGTGACTTTTTTAAAATCACGCCGTAAAAAGAAATAATGAATACTGCCAACCGCTAAAGGGAGTAGTAAGGAGAGACCGATGACAAGCAGGAGGACCGGAAAGTCCTGTTGACGGACGAAAAGTACATGCCAATCGACTTGGCGTGTACTTAAAAATAATAACGTCGTCAAAATGGCGGTCAAAAATCCGGTCATGACTTGAAGGGCGATGACACCAAGTGGGAATTGGTCACGTTTCATATCGATGTCACCTCCACGTTTCCGATACCGAGCATGACATGAATCCGTACTTTTCGTACCGCCTCGTCATATTCAGGAGCCCGGTATTGAATCCGTCGATTGAAAAACGTCGGAATCCGACGGACATCGGTTTTGACGCTTCCGAATCCGATCGACGTATCGAGCGTATAATCGTAACCCGACGGTAACAAGATCCGGACGTCTCCGACGACACCACTGACGACGATCAAGGTTTCGCCTTCAGGCACATAAGCATGAGTCAAATCAATCTCTAAATCACGAACGATGAACTGTTCACTTAAATCCTTTAGGACATAGGGAAGTTCTTGTTGTGTCGTAAACGAATATGCCGGTTGAATTTTGATGCCTTCTTCCTCATACAGACTAGGAGAAATCTTCGAAAAGAAAAATTCTCTGACCGAGTGTCGTGTGACGAGAATGATTCCGAGATATAGTAGGATTCCTGCAATGACGAATCCGATAGCGGCCGAACTCAGAACGACACCAGCTAAGATGATTGTACCAACGACATAAAACAAAATGGCGAGTTTTTCATGATTTCTTTTACGGAAATAGATTCCGACATAGTACAGTAAAAACGGAAACAGGACTCCGAATAACACATTCCCGGCACCTGTCGTCAAATCATAAAATAATCCGAGGGCGAACAGGATCGACACGTAACCGACTAATTGTTTTGTACTTAATCGTCGCACGAGGAATCTCCTTCCTGACATGACAAAGGGAGGCAACGATGCCTCCTTCATCAAAACACTTATTTTTGGAAACGACGTTCGAGTTCGGCAATCCGTGCATCGATGTCATCTTCTGCGATGGTCGCTTCTTCTACCTTCGTTTCATCTTCTTCAACTGTAAATGGATGTTGCTCTTCCTTAATAGTAGCATTTGGTTCACGTTCTAGCACCTGGTTCATCTTTGATTTTAGATTCGAGACGTTTTCACGCATCATCCATTCATACCGTTTGTTTTGTAAATCTTCTAATTTCAGTTTTAATTCAAGTGCTTCCCGTTCCAGTTGGTTCAATTCCCGTTTCGTCTCTTCGATCAATTCTTCAAAGAAACGGAACTGCTCGCCATAATGTTTGGATTCAATTGCAGCCCGTTCGGCAAGCTCTTGTTCGCCTGCTTCTTTGGCGATTTCGACCTGCGTAAAGCGTTTGTCTGCCAACTCTTTGGCTTCATCTTGTTTATGTGTCAGTTCGACGAGTAACGTCCGTTGGCGTTCGAGTAGCCGGTCGATTTCTTTTAGGTCGGATTCAGTCGTCCGAATATGGCGGACCAACTTCTTAGCCGGTGCTTCGCCTTGATCTGCTGCTTTCTTGACTTCCGTCATCATTTGATTGGCAAACTCGTTTAATTGGTCAAATACGTTTTTCATGAAAAATTCCTCCTTGGATGTAAGTTCATTTGTGTGTTTGGGATTAAACGGTCGATTAGTGGCGTTTTTGATCGAGATCCTTCCAATCGGCTTCAAAATGCGTCGAAGTTGTCGAACGACGGCGGGCAAATAAAGTATTTAAATCAACACGTTGCATTTTCATTCGCATGTATCCGATGTAAAGAGCGAGAGCGGCAGCAATCCCGATGATGGCCCAGATGTTAGACAGAGCTAAACCGATGCCAAGAGCGGCGAGTAATCCGAATCCGATTTTTGCTAACACTTTTGATGTTTGGACAAACTTACCGATGGCATAAAATGCTATAAGCGCACCGAGCCCGAGTCCGATCATGTGTGGTAATGTACCGATGACGACAGCGAGAAGGGCGAGACCGGCAAGTGCCATCAAGACCTGTTTTCCTTTTGATTGCTTCATGATGAAGCCTCCTTTTCTTGATACTCTTATCTTACGGCAGCTGAATGTGAATCACGACGCCCTTCGGACCGTAATTCTCTCCGACTTGAGGCGGAGAGTGAAGGTCTGACTTTAGTATGCCTGCTATGTCTGACTTAAATAATATGGTAAAATTCGACTATCAGAAACGAGAGGAGTGGTGTTTGATGAGTGCGACTAGCCACGTAATGAATCAATCTATCGGAGTACAGGGAGGGGTTTCCCTCCCTTAAATCAGAGGAGGAAACCATTTGAACGAATGGGGTAAGTTACCGACAGATGAAGTCGGAACAAATGAACAGTTAGGTCGCGTCACGGCGGTCTTCCAAAAGCAATACCGTGTGATGACGGCTGACGGGGAAACATTAAGTGAGTTATCGGGAAAGATGCGGTTTGAAGCGTTGACGAAAGCAGAACTTCCGGCGGTTGGTGACTGGGTCATCCAATCAGAACGGGAAGTGGGTAAAGGACGCATCGAACGGATTCTGCCGCGAACCTCACAATTTTCCCGAAAAGCAGCGGGGACGGAAATCGAGGAACAAATCATCTGTGCGAATGTCGACGTCGCGTTACTCGTCATGGCGTTTGGACACGATTTCAACGTTCGCCGTTTAGAGCGGTATTTGACGGTCGCTTGGGAAGCGGGGGTCAAACCACTGATCGTATTGACGAAAAAAGGTTTAATCGATAACGTGGACAAACCGCTTTCAGAGGTTGAAGAGATTGTATTCGGAACACCTTATTTTGCCGTGGACTCGTTGACGGGAGAAGGATTAGATGCCTTGAAAGACGTCCTGCAACCGCGAGAGACGATTGTCCTTGTCGGGTCGTCAGGAGTTGGCAAGTCGACACTCGTGAATGCTTTAGCGGGCGAACAACTGATGGAAACGGGTGGGGTCCGAGAAGACGACGAACGGGGACGTCATACGACGACCCACCGGGAACTAAAACGATTAGCCAACGGGTTGTTACTTGTTGATACGCCG
The DNA here is from genome assembly GCF_018618815.1 of Exiguobacterium sp. s128. NCBI lineage: Bacteria > Bacillati > Bacillota > Bacilli > Caryophanales > Exiguobacterium > Exiguobacterium sp. s128. Next base: position 55,988 of record NZ_JACSMT010000014.1, read on the forward strand.
GGAATGCGTGAGCTGGGTCTCTGGGACGGGAGCGAAGGATTAGCTTCTACTTTTTCAGACATCGAGATGCTCGCAAAATCATGTCGCTTTCGGGACTGCCAACACGGAAAAGAGCCGGGGTGTGTGGTACAAGCTGCGTTAGCAGAGGGAGAGTTGGCACAAGAACGATGGGACAGCTTTTTGAAGCTGAAGCGTGAAATCGCCTATGCGGAACGTAAACAAAATATTGCCCTTCAAGTAGCGGAAAAAGAAAAATGGAAAAAAGTGCACAAACAGGCACAGGCCCGGACAAAACTAAAATACCAGAAACGCTGATATCAGAACGAATGTCAAACACAAAAGACGAACGATTCCTTTCTCTACTGGATAGAGAGGCGCCGTTCGTCTTTTTTATGAACGATTAAGAATGATCAAAGTCAATCGTTCCCGTCAAATCATCGAGGCGTCTTAGATCGTTTTGGATGGCGTGAAGGTCGCTTGGTTGTTGTTCCCGTAATTGTTTTGTACCGACAGGATGAACGGTGGGTGCTTGATCTAACGTGATTGTCCGGTTCGAGAGACGGTCGTTGAAGTAACGATCGTGTGACACGAACAATAGTTCACCCGGGAAGACGTCAAGAGCGGCTTCGATTTGTTCGCGTGTCGTTAAATCCAGATAGTTGGTCGGTTCATCGAGAATCAACAGACGTGCACCGGAAAAATAGAGGCGTAAGAAAGCAAGCCGGCATCGTTCCCCCATACTCGCTTCGGCAATTGGCTTATAGACATGGTCACGCCGAAATAAAAAACAAGCGAGAAGCGTCCGGGCATCGGTCTCGGAAATCGTCGTGTCCTGCATCAAGGCGTCAAGCAAAGAACCGGAAGTCGGAAGATTCGAAAGCGCCTGGGAAAAATATCCGATTGTCAGGGAAGGGTGGCGTTTGATCGTTCCTTGATGCGGAGCAAGCTCACCTTGAATCAGACGGAGCAACGTTGTTTTCCCGGAACCGTTCCGACCGATGACAGCAATCCGGTCTCCCTGTTGGATGGAGAAGGACAGCTGTTCAAACAGTGGGAGAGTCCCGTAAGAAAAGGAGACAGTATCTAATGAAAGTAACTGCTTTGCTGCAAACGATGTGGCTTCAAACGAAACGTGAACAGACGCGGCCGCTTCTGGTTTGGTAATTCGTTGATCAAGAACATGTTCGAGTTGCTTTTCTTTTGCTTTGAACTTCTTCGCTTGTTTGGCTGCTTTTTTCTTGGCGTAAGGATCCCGTTCACTTGCGTGGGCGACGGCTTGTTGATGCCAGTTTTGGTATCGGGTGATCATTCGTTTTAGTTCTTTGCGCGTTTTTTCCTGTTTTTCATATTGACGTTGTTGAGTCAATAGCTCTTGGTCTTTTTGATGCCGGTATGCTTGATAATTTCCTTTATACCGTGTTGCACAATCTGCTGTCAGCTCGATGACAGCATCCGCCGTTGCGTCGATGAAAGCACGTTCATGTGATACATAAAGAATCGCGGTCGACGTCTGGTGCATCCAGTCGATCAGCCAATCCAACGTGTCAGTATCCAAGTGATTAGTCGGCTCATCCAGCAGAATGAAATCTGGTTTTTGGACCAACAGACAGGCAAGTTGGATACGTGTCTGTTCGCCGCCGCTGAGTGTGTCGAAGGGGTGAGACCAGACGTGTTCGGGTAGTTGAACTTCTTTTAACGCACGTGCTGCATCCGCTTCGAGTGAAAAAGCGTCTAAATCGAGCGCAGCTTGGTAATCTTCAAGCGACGTCGACTGCATTGTCTGTTCCCGTGCCTGATAACGAAGCAGATCGGCCTGTTCGACCAGTCGGAGTGCCGAGTCATTGGAAGAAGTACGGTGTTGGGCGACGTGACCGGGATTTGTATAGACGCGGAAGATATCGCCCGAAGTCGGCTGGGTCTGCTGGAGGATGACGTGTAATAACGTCGTTTTACCCACTCCGTTGGCACCGACGAGGGCGACATGTTCACCCGGATGAATGGAAAATGAGATGTGTTGGAACAACGTCTGTTGAGGAAGATCAAAGCGTAAATCATGAATCGATAAGATTTCAGTAGGCATATTCTCAGCTCCTTAGGAGTTCATTTCAATACAGATGAAATGAAAACACACCATCCGAAAACGAGCGGATGGTGTGCAGGAGTGCAAATCAAAGAAGGTATCTTCCTCATCTAAGGAAATACCGAAAATGAGCAGACTCGTAGCGTCAGTCATCCGCAACGTATTGCGAAAGTGATGAATTCTTTTCATCATTAGACGTTAGCGAGTGTATGCTTCATTTCGGTATTGTACCTCCTGTTCGTAGACTATGTGTTCAGTGTAGCAACTTGTTACGGTCAAGACAAGTAAGAAGTGAGTAATTCTTGGGCTGCAGTTGCGTCTTCTGCGCTAGGGGGAAGGACGTCTTTTAACGGATAGTCGAGTCCGAGCGCCTCCCATTTGTAGACACCTAGTTGATGATAAGGAAGCACTTCGACCCGTTCGACGTTTCCGAGTGTCCGAATGAACTCTCCGGTCTGACGAAGAAACGTCTCCGTCATCGTCAAACCAGGTACAAGGACGTGGCGAATCCAGACCGGAATGTTCCGATCAGCTAATCGTTTCGCGAAAGCAAGTGTATTCGCATTACTTCGCCCTGTCAGAATCCGGCATGTCGCATCATCGATATGCTTGATGTCGAGCAAGACAAGGTCCGTATGGTCTAAAATTTGATCGATATTTTTAGGGACGACGGATCCGGCTGTATCAATGACAGTATGCAGACCTTTTTGTTTTGCTTCGCGTAATGCAGCTTCTAGAAATTCTGGTTGGGCGAGGGGTTCGCCACCAGAAAACGTGATGCCACCACCCGTCGCTTCAAAAAAGGAACGGTAGCCCTCGGCCTCTTCGATGATGGCTGTCGCCGAGACGGAACGACCACATCCGAATTCCCATGTATCTGCATTGTGGCAATACTGACAGCGTAATGGGCATCCTTGCGTAAAAACGATGAAACGAATACCGGGTCCATCGACCGTCCCGCAGGATTCAACAGAATGAATCGTTCCGTGTGTCATGTTCATCTTGTCCTTTCTGAATTAAAGTGCACCATGGAATGTTCGATTGATGACATCGATTTGTTGTTCTCGTGTCAACTTAATGAAGTTGACGGCGTAACCGGAAACACGAATCGTCAATTGTGGATACAGCTCTGGGTGTTCCATGGCATCGAGTAACGTTTCCCGATCAAAGACGTTGACGTTCAAGTGGTGTCCTTTTGAGACCGTTCCACCCATATACCCATCAAGCAGTCCGACGGTATTTTGAATCCGTGTCTGCTCATCTTTACCAAGTGCTTTTGGAACGATTGAGAACGTATAAGAGATTCCGTCTAAGGCATGTTCGTATGGCAATTTTCCAACAGAAGTCAGCGCGGCAACGGCTCCTTTCGTATCACGTCCGTGCATCGGATTGGCTCCTGGCGCGAACGGTTCGCCTGCTCGTCGACCGTCTGGTGTATTACCGGTCTTTTTGCCGTAGACGACATTCGATGTAATCGTCAGGACAGATTGAGTCGGCAAGGCATTTCGATAAGTCGGATGTTTCCGAATTTTTTCCATGAAGAGTTTAACAAGATCGACGGCTATCTGGTCAACACGCGCATCGTTGTTTCCGAATTTCGGGAAATCACCTTCGATTTTAAAATCAACAGCGATTCCGTCTGCATCACGAATTGGTGAGACTTTTGCATAACGAATGGCAGAAAGACTGTCCGCGACGACCGATAGTCCGGCGATGCCACAAGCCATCGTCCGTAAGATTTCCGGATCGTGCAACGCCATCTCGATGCGTTCGTAACTGTATTTATCATGCATGAAATGGATCACATTTAACGTATTGACATAGAGCTCGGCTAACCAGTCCAGTTGACGATCATAAGCTGCCATGACCGTTTCGTAATCCAACACGTCATCTAAGATTAAGTTGGTTGCCGGAGCAACTTGAATTTTAAGTTTTTCATCAATCCCACCGTTCAGGGTATAAAGTAATGCTTTGGCGAGGTTTGCCCGTGCTCCGAAGAATTGCATCTGTTTACCGATTCGCATCGCGGAGACACAACACGCGATCCCGTAATCATCCCCATAGATTGGTAACATCAAGTCATCGTTCTCATATTGAATCGAACTTGAGAGAATCGACATTTTTGCACAAAATTCTTTAAAACCACGGGGGAGTTGTGTCGACCAAAGGACCGTCAGATTCGGTTCAGGCGCCGGTCCGAGATTGACAAGTGTCTGTAAGAAACGGAACGAACTTTTCGTGACGTTCGACCGTCCATCTTCACTCATACCACCAATCGATTCGGTGACCCACGTTGGGTCGCCGGAGAACAGGTCATTGTAGTCCGGTGTCCGAAGGAATTTGACGATCCGAAGTTTCATCACAAAATGATCAACGAGTTCCTGAGCGGTTTGTTCGGTTAAGCGACCGGCTTTTAGATCTCGTTCGATATAGATATCTAAGAACGTAGAAACACGTCCGAGAGACATCGCGGCGCCGTTTTGTTCCTTGATCGCAGCCAGATAAGCGAGATAGACCCACTGGAAGGCCTCTTGAGCCGTTTCGGCAGGGCGAGATAGATCACAGTCATACCGTTTCCCGAGTTCTGTCAGTTCCTGTAACGCGCGGAGCTGCTCATTCATTTCCTCACGATCGCGGATCATTGATTCGGACAAGAAACCACCGTGGTTTTGCAAATCCTGTTTCCGTTGCTGAATCAAGTAAGCTGTTCCATATAAGGCGACACGACGGTAATCACCGATGATCCGTCCTCGACCGTAAGCATCGGGAAGTCCTGTAATGATGCCAGCTTTTCGGGCAGCACGCATTTCAGGCGTGTACGCATCGAATACCCCTTGATTGTGTGTTTTCCGGTATTCACTAAACGTCCGGGTGACGATTGGATCAGCTTCAAATCCATATGCTTCTAGTGCATCATTGACCATCCGGATGCCACCATTCGGATGAATGGAACGCTTGAATGGTTCATCCGTCTGCAATCCGACTACTTTTTCTAGAGAGCGATCGAGATAACCTGGCCCGTGTGAAAGAATCGTCGAAGGAGTAGCGGCATCGACGGCATACACACCACCTCGTGTCCGTTCTTCGCTTGTTAGATTCATGATCTGTTGCCAAAGTGTTTCAGTAGCTTCTGTTGGACCAACGAGGAACTGGTCGTCCCCTCGATATTCTGTCCGATTTCGTCGAATGAAGTCGGCTAGATCAATTTTGTCGATCCATTCGCCTGTTTCGAATTGTTGCCACGCTGGTGTTTTTTCAAGTAACATCGTGAACACTCCTTTGTTTGTAGGGGAAACAGTTCAAGGTCCATCCCTTATGTGAATAGTGTAACAAACATTTCGTGAGAAGAGTTTTACATCCCGGTGAAAGCGTAGAAGATTCCTGAAACGTTGGTACACCAGGCTTTTTTGAAATGTGTATCATTGAGAAGACTAGGGGCGAAAAACAGAGAAGAGGCAGTATGAAGCCATATTTCAGGAACTGTATCACTCGATTGATCAAAAAAGGAAAGAGACAGTTTGAAACGTGATAAAAGTCACATCAGGTTATCTTGTATTTTTATGACGTATCGTTGACAATGAAAAAGGGAATATAGACCGTGGAGGTGCATGAAATGGATTTTTCGATTTTGGAAGACCGTGCCGATTACAGAACAGGTGACTGGCTGACGCTAAAAGTATCAACTGAAGGAACACCACGAACTGGAATGATTACAGAATTTGAAGAGGATGGTTTCTGGATTCGTTTTGAAGATGATTTCGACTTTGAGGATTTCATCGGGTATAAAGAAAGATATTTGGCTCAACTGGTGCGACGTCCAAGTGATGTCAAAACAGATTACCCGGCGCTCAATCGTTTCCCGAAACTTGCGAATGAGCTTCAAGATCGGGTCATTCAAGGGTTTGAAATCTTGTCGGAACAAATAAAAAATGACAATGAAGTGGCGTATCATATCCGGCTTGTTGATGCGGGGAATGAATACACACAGACGTTACGTGGCTTACGTGACGACACGACCGATCAATTTGAATACGTCACAGAATGATGGATAAGAGAGTAGGAGAATACACGTTATGAACTTTATGAAACCTTTTATTACAGAAGCATGGGAACGCGCACGTTTCGAAAAAATGATGCCCGTTCAAGAACAGGCAATTCCGTTATTGCGTGAAAGAAAAGATGTTTTGGTCGAAGCACCGACCGGGACGGGGAAAACATTGGCATACGTCATCCCGGCGCTAGAATTGATTGATGAGAATGAACCCCATATTCAAGTCGTGATTACAGCACCAACACGCGAACTTGTCATGCAGATTCACCAAGTCATCCAATTGTTTGCGCAAGGAAGTGGCATTAAATCAGGAGCCTTCATTGGTGGAGTCGAATTAAAGCGTCAACATGAACGTCTGAAGAAAAAACCGCAGATCATCGTCGGGACACCCGGGCGTCTTGTGGAACTGATCGATTCGAAAAAGATGAAGATGCATAAAGTAAAATTGATTGTACTCGATGAGGCCGATCAAATTTACGAGAGTGGGATGAGTGCATCGGCAACTCGGATCGCGAACAGTGCCCTCCGCGATCGACAGCTGGCATTTATTTCAGCGACATTACCGGAACGAACAGCAGAATGGGGTAAAACTTTATTTGCGAATGAACCGGAACGGGTACAAGTCGAACGTGTCGTCAGTACACAAGTGAAGTTCGGGTACATCGAAATGTCACGTCGTCTAAAACCGGAGTATTTACGTCGTTTGGCGAACATGCAGGGTGCAAAAGTATTGACCTTCATCAACAATCGTTCATTCCTCGGACCGTTAAATGGAGAATTAAGTAAGTTTTCATTAAAATATCGGATTCTCGATGCGGAAAAAGGAAAACGGGAACGGATGGAGACACTTCGTTCATATAAACGGGGGGAGTTTCCGTTACTTGTCACGACAGGTCTTGCTGCCCGTGGACTTGATATCGAGGCGGTCACGCATGTCGTCCATTACGATTTGCCTGAGTCACTCGATGATTTTGTTCACCGTTCTGGACGTACGGGACGTGGAAATGCTTCCGGGATGGTTCTCGCACTTGTCACGGATCACGATTTGAGACACCTGAAAACATTAGCTAAACAAATGGGTGTGGAAATGGAAGAAATGGAAATTTATCGTGGTGAAGTGATTCCGAAACGCGAAATCACGGAACCAGAAACAATCAAACGACCGGCGAACCCACACCGGAAAGGACCGACACGATGAAAAGTGAACGAAAGATAATCCCTTTTCCGACGACTGTATCGGAAGCAGAGATGAACACGGCACTCAAGACGATGTATCAAGAAGCAGCGACAGCGAGAAGTACGGATTGGGTGGCGTTCATTGAAGAAATCGCAACGGAAGGTCGTTGGTATTTAAAAGATGCTGAACTGTTCCGCGATCTATTTGTTGACTGGGCCATCTTTTATGAAACGGATGAACAAGGAAAAACACCGCATGGTCGCTTTTTGGAACAGGTGAAAGAAAATATGTCACCAAGTCTGTATCGTGCATTAAGAGGATTGGCTGACCCCGTGCCTTCTTTATTCCTCGTCGAAGCAGAAGGCGTCGTCGACATCATGTCGAAACAGACCTACCAAACGGATTTAGCGGAGATCGAAGTCGAGACGGGTGACTTATTGATTGGGAAGTTACTTTATATCTCAGGAAAATGGCGTTTTGCGATTGCGTATATGAAGGTCGCCAAAGCACTTGTTCCAGAAGTTCGCATCTTGTTAGCGGACTTTGTAGATGAAGTCGGAGAAGATGCGTTATTACGTCAATATCCGGAATTTTGTGCCGAGCTGATTGATTTGTTGCTCGACATCGAAGAAGGAAACATCGCACCACGTCCGGAAAAATAACAAACGGAGCTGACTCAAAAGTGAGGACGTCTCTCGATTAAAATGAATGAAGGGAGGTGGATTTCCGGTGTTTGATCCGGAAATCCACCTCCCTTTTCCTTTGCGAACAATCAGAATTTGCATAGAAATGGCCGATGATCCCGTGAAAAGATGGGATCATCGGCCATTTGATTGATGGAGGACGGAAACGTTCATCCTCGACTCCTATGGGAAAAGGAAGCGCGATTA
>NZ_JACSMT010000015.1:0-62246 GCF_018618815.1 Exiguobacterium sp. s128
GAAAATGGAAGGGACGAACAATAAGATTAAGCTCATTAAACGTCGTGGTTATGGCTACCGAAACCTCGAACGATTCTTTTTGAGATTGCGCCTTGAGCTTGGTCGTTAAAATAGCAACCACGTGTTATGGTGATGAGCCAGCTTTTTATCAACTAGAAATTAGTATAACAAAAAAATTGGAAATGGTTGATATAATTTTAGGAAATATTATACGTTTATTGAAAAAGGTTGCGTATAATGAAAAGGACATGTTTTCTTTTCACATGGATTTCCGGATATCTACATAGGAGGAATTTTTTTATGCATCGCTCATTACAAGCCCTTCAATACTATACATCGCACTCAGAAACGGAGATCGAACGTATCCACGAGCGTATCCGCTCCAGCCTGGCTTCGACAGAATCACTGACCGATACAATGATTCGTTTGACTGGGCAAGCACCGCTCGTTCCATTTTCGCAAGATACCGTGTCGGCTGAAGAATGGACCGCTTTCTTATCAGGAAAACATCATCAGGTGCTTGCTGATTTTTATGGTACGCTTGTCGCCCGGCCTATCCTTGAAGAAGATGGTCCCGCTCCGGTTGCAGAAACCGCATCTACTCCAACACTTTCACGAACGCACCGGGAACCTGAATCTTCGCGCCGTCAAAAAATCAAGTCTTTTTCCGAACCACGTCCAAGACGCAAGTTCCCATGGGGATGGATCGCTTTACTGATTTTATGCTTCTTGTTAGGAGCCGGTGGCACATACGTCTACTCCAACTACATTGCCAGTCCAGGCGCGTCTGAACCAAAATCGACTGTCGAGAAACCGGTTGCGATCAAAGAAACCAAAAAAGAGGAACCAAAGAAAGATCAACCTGAAGTAAAAGAAGTTTCAGATATTCTTTATGTCAAAACACGGAACAGTAACATCTACAGTGATTCTGGCTTGACCGATACATTGTATGAAGCAGACTTCGGTGACGGTTACCGGATTCTCGAAACTACCGATACCGTCAGCAAGATTGAATTGACCGACGAGCTGATTGGTTACATCAAAAACGCCGATACGACTAAGACCCTACAGGATGATGCGATTGCCGACGAATCATTGTTGACATGGGTCGGTGATAATTTGGATACCAGCTTCGTCACCGAGACACTCATTGACCTTATCGGCAAATCAAGCGCTGATTTGAATAGCATTTACGGAGAACCGGAACGAACGTTTTCCGATGAAGTCAATTCGTACCTGTTTTACGGTAATCATTTCTTCACCCTGCAAAACGATCAAGTCATTGCCATCGACTGGTCGGAGACCGATATTACGAATGATGATTTAGTTTTACTTGCACCACTTCAACTCGAAACAGAGACGACGGCACTTATCACAAGTAATTCGTATCGACTGCAACGGTTTGATAAACCGGGAACAGATTTCAGCCGCGTTCGTCTGGCTGAGCAAAATTTATAAAACAAGAGAGCCAATCCTTCATCGGATGGCTCTCTTGTTTTATAGCTTAATTCAAATCAAGTGAGTAACGTAATGCTGTTTTCGTCTGGCTCAGTGAATCTTCCGTCGGATGCCAGTAATAAATACCATCCGCTTCTTTTCCACCTGTTCCTTCCAGCTTTAAGTTTTCCTGATTTTTAAAGGCATCCATATAATCAAATGCCAGTGTCTGCATCGGTTTGAATGAGACATTTGTCTGCGCATTTTTCCCGACGACATCCATGATGGCATTGAATTTACTGACGGACACATCGGAAGATAATTTCGAGACCACTTGTGCAATCACATCACGTTGCCGCATCTGACGCCCAAAATCTCCGCGTGGATCTTCATAACGCATTCGTGTGTATTTGAGTGCCGCGTCACCATTGAGATTGATTTTCCCAACTGAGAACTGCGTCCCATCTACATTAAAATCAATATCGTTATTGACCGTCACTCCACCGACCGCGTCAACAAGCGACGTAAAACCTTCCATATTGATTTCCGCGTAATAATTGATTGGAATATCAAGGAATTGCTCGACCGTCTTGATTGCCATCTCTGGTCCACCAAACGAATAGGCATGGTTGATTTTATCGTTTGTCCCACGACCGACAATATCGACTTTCGTATCCCGTGGAATACTGATCAGACGACTCTCATTCCGGGTCGGATTCAAGGTCATGATCATAATCGAGTCGCTTCGCCCCTGCTCACCCGGACGTTGATCAACCCCGAGCAATAGGACAGAAACCGGTTTTTGTTTCTCAATGATTTTATCGCCGGTATTTTTGACCGGGGATTGGATTTTTTTGACGGTCTGATCAACTTGATAGTACGTATACCCGACAAATCCTCCTACTCCAATTATCAATACCAATGCAATCAATAACATGATTTTCAGCGGGGTGAACCGCTTTTTTGCTTTTCGTTTCTTTTTGACACGTTCCATGTTTCCACGTTCCTTCCTTCTCGTTCATTGTTCGTTATGTAAATCACATGAGTTCCTGTTGTTATCGGTCAAACAAAAGTCACTTTACAGTCGAGTATACCTAAAAATCAAGTGATTTTGCAAAAAACGGAAAAATATGAAAAGAAGAACCTGCCACTTGGCAAGCTCTTCTTAGGATTACGCGTCATCTTTCATTCGTTTGGTTCGTTCTATTTTTGATTACAACAAAGATTCCGATGTTGACACACGTTCATACATAAAAACTTCGTAGATTTTTTTCTTGAAGTTATAGTCCATGCTGACGACCATCCGTTTTTTCGGATCCGTCGTTTGGAAAACATATGACTTCATCATGATCGGATCGGCCAGACCGAGCTTGATTTCTGCTTTTGAAGCAACCGTCGAATAATCAAAGTTGGACCAGTCCATCCACTCACCAAGCCCTTTACCCGTCAAGACAGCATCGAGTTGTTTTTCTGTCATGCCTTCCGTCAACTTGGCGCCTTTTGTCAGTTGCATCTTACTTTCCCGGACGCCAAGTTTTGTTTTCGCCGTGATGTTGAGCATTTTTGAAGTCAGGCGATAGACCGAATCTTTACTTTTGGTCGCGAATGATAGCGCCGTATACGTCGGGGCTACTTTCACTTTCGTATCATAGAAGTGATACGCTGCAAACTTCTGTCCATCTTCTTTATCGGCGAACTCTGTTTTTTTCTTCAGCATCGTTGACCCGTCTTTTTTCGTTAACTGTGTTTTGTAGCTTTTTCCGTAAAGGACTTGCGCAACTTGCTCCATCGTCATCCCTGTTTTCAAGGCTTCGAATTGAGTCGTCGCTTGGATTTCTTCTTTTGTTGCCGCTTCTACTGTTCCTGCGATCAATGTTGAACCGGCCAAAATCGCCGCAATTGTCAATTTTCCAAGTGTTGTTGTCATGTGTATTCGCTCTTTTCTAATAGTTAGTGGTTGATTCAAAACATATTTTCAACGTAATAGTTGGACCGCACGATCGGCATCAAGCCGTCCGTATCCGTACGATGAGTCATATCCTTTTTTCCCAAGGTCTTGCGCGGATTTTTTGAGAATGCTTTCAACTTCCGATGCCTTGATCGTTGGTTTTAAGCTGTAGAGAAGACTCGCGACACCGGCGACGTGCGGTGCTGCCATCGACGTTCCGCTCCAGAAGGCTGACACCCCGTCACTCAGGTAACTTGGAATGTCTTGTCCCGGTGCAATCAAATCGAGTCCTTCACCATAGTTCGAGAAGGCCGACCGTTTGTCGAACCGGTTGGAGGACCCGACCGAGAGCGCATACTGCGACCGTGCCGGATAAGACAGTTTGTTCGTTCCTTCATTCCCCGCCGCGACGACAACAAGAACTCCTTGTTTTTTCGCATAGGCAAGAGCATCTTCAATCGCCCGGGACGAGAATCCGCCACCGATGCTGATATTGATGACTTTGGCTTTCTTCTTCACCGCATGCAGAATCCCTTTGGCGATATTCGAGTTGGAACCGTAGTTGTCTTCCCCAAGCACTTTGATCGGGATGATTGATGCTTTGGCATTGATGCCGGACATACCGTACGTATTGTTGCTGTTCGCCGCGATGATACCGGCAATGTGTGAGCCATGACCATGATCATCGATCGCGAGCTGACGGCGGTTGACGAAATCATACCCAAGATCCATCCGGACTCGTCCGGCAAAATCAGCGTATGTCGGGTTGATCCCGGTATCGATGACAGCGACGAGGACCGTCGATTGTTTTTTCGAAGTAATCCGCTTTTTCATCGCGTCGAAATTGATATCGGCTCCTTTGACACCACCCCGCTGTCCGGTATTGTTCAACGACCACTGATACGATTTGAAGACATCATTTCCGAGTCCGTGCATCTGGCTGTCGAGTTCGACATAAGCGACGCCACGTGTTTGTTCGAGCTCGCGTTTCGCGGCAAGTGCCTGCATGACCGTCCGGTACGTGAACTTCTCAAGTCGAAGTTCGGCATCAATCGTTTCGTGCTTCACGGCTGCCGTTTTCTCGGACAGCTGTTGTTTTTGGCTGCTTGGTCCCGTCATTTTGACGACAAGACTGCTCGCCTTCGCTGACGTATTTGACTGGCCCATCGTTTCACGGATTGGTTGCAACCGTTCGAGTTTAAACGGGACGACAAATGCCGTATTTTTCTTCCCTTCAATCTCTATGTATTGACGTCCACTCCAACTGAGGGGGAAAATCAGCGACTGATTCGTGACTTGATCGTACCGTCCGTAGACCAGTTGTTGTTTATAGTCTGTTTGTGATTCATAGACCGTGACCGCTTCCGTCGCGTCCGCTGCAAACTTGAGGTGAGTGCCGCCCGTCAGGTAGGTTTTTGTATCAAAGTAAAACAAGGCTTTTCCTTTGCTGTCAAACGTGCTTTTGATGTAGGCTTTCTTTGTTTTCGCGTCCAGCACCGGTAATTTTTGCGCCCCGGTCCCTGCCGCTTCTGTTTGAATCGGTACAGCTGTTCCCAGTAGACCGAAAACCGTCAAGCCGACTAACCATTTTTGCATTTTTTCACTCCTTTATCCGCCTTTTTTCCTATGCATCCAGTATAATGGAAATTTTTATGATAAACACCTGATTTTTGATTTTTCATCAGAATTTTTTCCGGAAATTTAAAATAAATCGTAAAAAAAAGCGAATCTTTTGAAAGAATGGATTCGCCTTGCTTCATTTAATGTAACTGGTTGCTTTGTCGGCATTGAGACGACCCGATCCATATGTCGTATCGTATCCTTTTGAACCAAGATCCTTCGCTGATTTTTTGAGGATACTTTCGACATCGGTCGCTTTGATCGTCGGTTTCAGACTGTACAAGATACTCGCGACTGCCGAAACATGTGGGGCTGCCATCGAGGTCCCACTCGCAAAAGCGAGTTCCCCGTCCGCGAGATAACTTGGAATCGAAACACCCGGTGCCACAAGATCAAGTCCCGTCCCGTAGTTCGAGAACGAGGCACGTTTGTCCGTCCGCCCTGTCGCACCGACCGATAGGACATATTTTGAACGAGCCGGGTATGACAATGCCTTTTTCGCCTCGTTACCAGAAGCAGCGACGACTAAGACATTTTTGCTTTTCGCATAGGCAAGTGCTGACTCAACAGATTTAGAGGACGCGTACCCACCAAGACTGAGATTGATGACCTTCGCGCCTTTTTTGACCGCATGATTGATGCCACTGACCAGGTCCGATGTATAACCGGCACCGTTCTCATCCAGGACCTTAATCGGAATGACTGATGCCTTCGCACTGATTCCCGTCATCCCGTACGTATTGTCCGTACCCGCCGCGATGATTCCCGCGACGTGCGAACCGTGACCGTAATCATCCCAGGCCGTCTTCGAGCGATTGACGAAATCGTATCCAAGATCCATCCGGACCTTACCGGCGAAATCGGCATAACTCGGGTTGACGCCTGAATCAATGACAGCGACGAGCGTCGTTGACTGTTTCTTTTTCGCAATCCGTTTTTGCATCGCCGTGAAGCCGATATCAGCTCCTTTGAGACCTTTTTTCTGGCCGGTGTTCATGAGTGACCACTGATGGTGCTTGAACGCATCGGCACCGAATGCTTGAATCGGCGTATCGTATTCGAAGTACGCTGTCGCACTGGATTGTTCGAGCTTCTGTTTTGCTTGTTTCGCTTCCGTCGCTGATCGGTACGTCAATTTTTCGAGGCGGAGTTCAGGTGCCAATGACTGAACCGACTTGGCACCGACACTACTTGCACGCATCTTACCGGATTTTGTTTTGACGATCAGTGCCGTGCTCGCCTTCGTTGTGACAGACGAACCTTTCGTCAAATCAACCGGTTCGTACCGCGACACACTAAACGGGACAGAGTACGTATCGCCAGGAGACCCTTCAAGAATTAAGTACTGACGTCCTTTCCAACTGAGCGGGAAGTACATCGTCTCGTCATTGCGTTGGAAATAACGATTGTAGACACGTCCTGCTTCAGCATCCACCTTACTCGTAAACATCGTCCCGTAAATGTCCCAGTCGAGCTCAAATTCAAGATGCGTCCCGTCCGCGACAAAGTCGGCCGAATCCATGTACCAGACGTCAAACCCCTCTTCGTCAAATCGTCCTTTCATCGGTGCTCCGACATAACTGCCGTGGAACGTTGGTAATACTTTTGCATGCTCCACTTGCTGGCTACTGACCGTTTTTTGTTTGTCGATCGCTTCTCCGTTTAAACCAAATCCCATCAGTACACTTGCCGCAAGACTACCCGTAATGATCTTTTTCACCTTTCCACTCCTCCAATTGTCTTAGGTCTATACACCTATATACCCATTAATTATGGAATAATGTGGAATTTTAAAAATCATTTACCTGATTCGTTCAATTTTCAGACAAAAAAAATCCACCACCTGAGAGGTGATGGATGAGTGACTTACTTGACGATGACTTTGAAGGTCTTGACGACCTTGTAGTTTCCGACCGTCGTATAGGTGACGCGAATTGACGTTGTTCCTTTGCTAACTGCTTTGACTTGACCTTTTGACGAGACCGTTGCGACTTTTTTATTGAGCGACGCGTAGCTGACGGACTTGATTTTATCCGTTGCTGCCGAGTAACCGATCGTCGTTACTTGACCTGGTTTCAATGTTTTTTGCGTTGCTTTGAGCGTAACGCTGTTGACTTTCGTCTCGATCGTCAATGTTGTCGTCAAGACGAAACCGTCTTTTAGTGTCACAGTTGCTGTGACCGTTGTCTTACCAGCTGCTTTACCAACGAGACGTCCCGTTGTATCGACTGTTGCTTTTGATGAATCGGCTACTTGATAACGAATTGACGAGACAGCTGATGAGCTATTTGCGACTTTCGTTTTCAGGTTGATGCCTTTTCCTTGGTAGACACTTGCTTTTTCAATCGTTGCCGTTGGTGCTTTTGTTGTTTGCGGAACGAAGACACCAAGGTATCCATTCACTTCTGCTGTTCTCATGCCTTTGACCGGAACCGTCAAGATACCGTTTTTATCTGTGACGAGTTTCGTCTTGCTGATGCCGCTCGCATCGACGAAGACTTGGTTCATGTGCTGTTTCCCCATATCGACTTTAATTGTCGTGTTGAGTGTCGATTTTTTACCGATGACCGTTGCAACACCCGTGTTACGGTTTTTACCAAGACGGACGCTTGAAATCAAGTGATCTCCGGCAATTTTCGACGTGTTCGCTGTGTGCGACACGACTTTTTGGGCACCGTATGCGTACTGCTTGCGGACTTTCAGCAAGTTCGTGATTTCTTCGTAATATGGTGTTTGTTTCGCCATATAGGAAGCATCTGTCTGATACAAGTCACCATAATAGACAGTCGGGACTGTGTCTTTGTTCGTCAGCAAGTAAGCATACTGCGAAACGACGTTATCGACCGAATATTTTTTCTTCGTGCTTGCGAGTTCTGCATTATAGATGTTAAGTGCTTTTTTCTCTGTCTCTTTATCGTACATCTTTTCGAACGATTTCGGCTCTTCGCCTGCTGCGTACTGGACGCCTGTTTTGATACCGTAGAGATCGAGCATGATTTGGTTGACACGGTTTTTCTCTTGGTCATGGTTGTTGACGAATGACCAGTTGGCGGACGCATCAGTCGATCCTGCTCCTGCCCGGTTAACAGTTGAACCGGTTGCGATGGCACTTAACGGACGTTTTGACATTTCGTTTCCGAGTGCATTCCGCATCGTGAAGTAGAGTGGTGAATCCATGATGAGCTGTTCATCATTGTTTGCTTTCATATATGATTTTTGCTCTGATTTGTAGCTTTCGATGTAGCTCAAATGCTCTTTTTTACCGAAGTGCTCTTTTGCGACTTGTGCTTCCGCCTTCAGAATCGCCGTATCATAATGGGACGCCGCATCGATTCGGAATCCGTCGAACTTGTACGTCTCAAGCATCCACTTCATCCAGTTCTTTTGCTCTTTGATGACTTCTGCGTTCGAGTTGGCCAAGTCTACTCCAAGCAGGAACTCGTCATTATTCGTCATCGTCTTGTTGTAGGCTTGAAGCGGTAAGCCGGCTTCATCGACGAACAGGAACTGATCTTCGATGTCGATGCCCGAATTGTCATTCTGATACGAACGTTCTTCTGATCCGTATCCGTAGACAGCTTGTGTTTTCATGTATTCTTCTGTCAATTTAGCAATCTTCGTGTTGTCAGGAGACGCAAGTAATGCTTCTTTTGTTGCAAAACCATTTTCTTTCATGTAGGCGAGATATCCTGGATCTTTCGCATACTGCGACAACATCGGTTTCCAGTTTTGTGGCGATACTTCATACCAACCATCTGCCGCAAGATATGTATCAACGACGTTCAAGCTTTGTGTTTTCGACGCTTCCATCAACCATTCCGGGAGATAGTTTTTCTCGTTGTTTGGTCCAAAGTAACGGTACGGTTTACCGGCTTTGTCCGTCATGACACGCCCTGTACCCTGACCTTGAAGAGATGTTCCGTTTAAGAAGGTTTTGTTCCATTCTTTGAGGTAACCGTATTTCGCTTGCCCCATTCCGCCACCTTTTGTATAGGCGAGGTAAGGTGTCGCGAGTGTTTTCGTTGTTTGTCCACCCGTATACGGATTTGCGAACGGCTCTCCTGAGCTTGTCGCACGACGGACGAAGACGGCTTCACGCTGGTTCAAACCAAGCATTTGGTTTGGTACCAAATCCATCTGAACCTTGATGTTGTCGTCATGTAACATATCGACCATCATCTCGAGGTGACTGGCTTTTCCGTATTTCGTCGCCGTCGCTCCACCTGGACCTTGCGGGAACTCACCGAAATCATACCGATCCGCGATCGCATATCCTTCCATGTAACGTGCCATGTCGAACGAACGATAAGCCGGTGGCATCCAGACGTCTGTCACACCCCATGAATTCAGCAAGTCACCTTTTTTGGCGAGTGTCCGATACATGTTGCTGTCATAAGGTTGGTACAGACTGAAACTTTGGAAGATGACATGGTTATCCAGCTTTTCACCTGATGTGTAAGCTGCTGCTTGCTTTGGTGCGATACCGAAACTGCTTGCTGCTACGACGGTCGCGAGTAATCCGACTGATACTTTTTTCGTGTTCTTCATCGATATAACTCCCCTTTTTTCTGTATGTATTTGATTGTTTTTCCCTTTAATCACTAATCAACATGACATAATTTAACATCTTTCTTTTGTCATGACACCTCTATTTTAATAAAATAAGTCAATAGGTTTCACGAAATGCAATCGATTGCGCTAATCATCACAAAAAAACACCTTCCATCCATTTCTGGACAGAAGGTGTTCAAGTAAATCGGATTATAAGCCGAGAAGAACTGCTTTCTCGTAGCCGCCAGTCAAGACAGAGTTGTCATACGACTGAAGCTCTTTGTTGACCGTGATGACGTTCGACAATGTTTTGAGCGTGCCCGCTGGAACTTTGATTTTGACGATATCAAGTCCGTTCGAGAGGTTATCATCTGAGTCAGCAAGCGAGATGCTTGTGCCGACTGGCAAGTTTTTCCCGTTTAATGTGTACTGAGCTGTACTTGTTGCATCGTACATACCTGAGTACTGAACACCTTCCGAGAACTTGACGCGAATGACATCTTTTTCATCTTTTTCGTTAGCAGACACTTTTTCGATTTCGAACGGTGAAACAACTGGTTTAACAGGCGTTTTCATGATTTTGAAGTCATGTGTCGCTGTTGCGACCGTGTTACCGACATCATCCGAAAGCGATTTGACGACAACTTTCCACTCTTCGCCGTAACCAGCGTTGTCTACGAGGCTTTGCAGGCTTTGGTTTGCTGCGACACGGAAGTTCATGTCTGAACTGTTTGTGTAGCCAACAACTGAACCATCGATCGTGACGATTTTGCCGTCTTTGTCTTTACCGATAAACTCAACTGTTGTTTTCGGTGGGTAAACCGTACCGTCCGCGTTGATGAGTGGTGTATCTGCTTGATCAAGACCACGTAATTTAACCGGCTCGCTCATCATGACGTTGAAGTCGTTTGAGAGAAGCACACGGTCGATGGCATTGATTTCAGCACTCTTCAGATCTGGTGTGTTGAGTGGTGAACCAGAGTAGTTGAGGTCGAGTGACAAGGCATCATTTTTCTCGCCGTTCGCTTCTGCTATGACAGAATCTTTCGCGAGCGTGATTTTGAACTTATCATTGTAGTAATTTTCTTTCGTGTTGACTGTATTATAGATTTCTGTCCAGTCTTTCTTGAGTTCGACGAGAACTTCGCCCGTCTCTTCGTTGTAGTATGTGATTTCAGCGTACTGGCTGAAGTCTTCATACAACTTCGTACTTGAGTTGTAACGCTCAAGTTTCATTTTTGAACCAAGAAGTGCTTGAACATCAGCAAGGCTGAGGTTTTTGAGTTGTTTGCTGAACATCACACGGAATTGTTCAGGCGACTCGACGACGACACCAGCTGTCGGTTTGACTGTATCTGCCGCAACTGTGAAGTCGAGGTTTTGTGTCGTTCCGATGTTCGACTCATCTGAAAGGGCCGCGAAGTCCATTGCATCCCAAATCTGGAGTGAGTGTTTACCCGGTGTGAAGTAACCTTTTTTCGGTCCTGGGTAAGCTTCTTCTGCTTTAATTGCTGCCATCATCTCTTCGTCGTTCAATGTGATGATGACTGTATCGCGGCGGTCGACGCCTTCTTTGTTATCAAAGCCGAGATACTTCACATCGAAGTATTTCTCACCGAACTGACCGTCGATTTTGAATTTCGCATCAGCGATTGCTTCTGAGAATTTCACTTCGAGCTGATTCAAGCCGACTGCTTTAACAGACGTGACTTCCGGTTGACGAGCATCTGTCAATTTGAAGCTCGCTTTTGATTTGACTTCTGTATCCGTGCTGCTTGTGATTTTAGCAAAGACTTTGACCGTCGCGTTGTCTTGGAGTGGTGTTTCTTTATCCAAGATGACTTCGAAGGCTTTTGGATTCGAAGGAACTGTCTTGATGCCGATGACGCGTTTCATCCCGTCGAATTGCTCGATTTGGATGTTGTCATTTGCCATGTAATCTTCTTCGTGGAGACCTTGTCTCACTTTATCAAGTCCGAACGATTTGAGTAACAACTCACGTGAGACGGCTTTGTCGAGGAAAATCGTCACGCGATCTGCTTGATTCGATTCAGCTGCAAGGACATTGATCATCTCAATCGGAGCCGGTGTGACCATGACCGTGCTGAACTTCACTTTTGCTTGTCCATCGATTTTACCGATCAAGTCTTTGTACTCACCGTTGACTGTCTCGATGATTTGCGCATCGATTGTCGCTTCGAGATCCGTGTTGCTGAACTCAGAAGTGAGGAGGACTGTTGCTTTACCGTCTTGGATTGTGACGCGTTCTTTCGCAAGCGAACCGAATGATGTCGATAATTTCAAGACGATATCGTCCGCCTTCATATCAACTTCACCAGTTGCTTTGTTTTTCAACTGGAATGTCACTTCCGTGTTGTCGGCACCGTTTG
The DNA here is from genome assembly GCF_018618815.1 of Exiguobacterium sp. s128. Lineage (NCBI taxonomy): Bacteria > Bacillati > Bacillota > Bacilli > Caryophanales > Exiguobacterium > Exiguobacterium sp. s128. The sequence goes on from NZ_JACSMT010000015.1 coordinate 11,947, forward strand.
CAAGAATCGAAGACGCTTTTGGTGTGACTTCAAGCATCCAGATGTTTTCGACGCTTTGCGTCATGAAGCTGAGTGAACCGAGGTCTTTCGCTACGCCACCGATGAGGATGCCTTTCGCGTCGACCGTGTAATCTTTTCCGTACTCTAAGCCTTCGACTTCGAGGACTGCCGATTTCTTGTCAGCACTGAGTGTTGCTGATTTGACTGTACCGCCTGCGATTTTGAAGTTGTCTGCCATGACAGAATCAACGGCACGCGAGAACGATACTTCGACTTTGTCTTTGCCGAGTGCTTTTGCTGAAGCGAGAACTGTGTTTGCAACCGTGAAGTCCATTGCTGGTGATTTCACATCGCCGACTTTGACGACATAGCTATGCGTGCCTTCAGGGATTCCTGATTGCGAAGCCGTGAATTTCCCGTTTGAAAGCGTCCCTTTCGCAACGATCGGTGCTTTTGTCATATCTTTTCCTGGATAGATCAAGAGTTCAGCCATCGCACCCACAGCTGGGTACATGACGTCTGCTTTAACAGAAAGTGTCTGATCATCGACGCTTCCCATGACGTTTGAAATCATTGCTGCTTTCACTTCATAGTTGATTGAACCTGTCACGACAGAGTTCGCACCTTTGTACGTGTAAGCAATTTTATATTTGCCGGCTTTTGAAGTGTCCGGTGTTTTGATGTTGAACTTGCTGATCGGGCGTTTCACGATGATGCCTGATTTGTAACGGATGCTGATCGTGCTCGGAAGAACAACTTTGCCTCCGACTGCAACTGGTTCGAGGACTGGTTCGAGGACATCAACGACATAGTTCTGAAGTTCTACTTTGAGGACTGCTTTTTTCGAAGTGCCGGCAACTGTACCGTAAAGGACTTGGTACTTGTTGATGTACTTCGTTTCAAACTTCACGGAGCCGCTCCATTTGACTGAACGCATTTCGTACTTGCCGTTCGTGAGTTTGACTTTGACCTTTGTCGGCAATGTCAATTTCTTAACAGCATACTTTGAACCACCTGCATGTTTCATTAAGATGGGTTCAATGTATTTAACAGAGACCTTTGAAGCCGCGTCTGCAGCAACCGGTGCGACGACAGATGCAGTGACTGCGAGAGCAGCTGCAGCAGCGTACAATTTGTTTGATTTTTTCGTGTAAGCCATGTTTACAATTCCTCCTCTTATCTTCCAAAACTAAAAGCGACAATCCCAACCAGATGACCTACACTTAAAGTAAAATATTTGAATATATTTACTTTAAATCATTCAACATTTGTTCTGTTTTCTTCGGAGGAATACGTTCTGTTTCACACGCCGATCCAGCGTCCAGTTCAGTAGACGATCGTCAGTGATTCATTATGTATCCAGTTTGGGATGAACAGAAAATGTTGTCGAACGCCTTATATATAAGGACGTTCCGTATGTCGTAGGTTCGTACCAAGTCTCACTTGTACGTAAGTGAAGCACTTAGCTACAGGTCAAATATACAAAACCAGGAAACTAACGACAATAGGTTTTTTGTAAAAAATAGGTGAATAGTAGTAACTAGTAAAATATATTAACAGGTTGTATATGGAAATTAAAAATCTGAACGTCCCTTTTTAAGAAAACGCTTACAAATATATAGAATTTCATGTGAGTCAATATTTTTTTGAAATAAAAGAAAGACACTCACTTAAAAAAAGTGACTGTCTTTTTGCCTCATACAACCTTTTGATTGGCTTGTTCGATTGCTTCTAAAAAAGTATCCCTACGAAATCGGTGGTCAGTATCCGCCGTCAGTTCAATCACTTCATCAAGACGACGCAACTGGATCGGTAAGCCACGTCCAATCCATTCCAGTTGCTGTTGCAGGTGTCGTCTCGCCCGATCCATCGTATGTCGTTCCGCTGCGACGAATTGACGTAAGTACTGTAAGACATAACCGAGTCCGAATTCAATCGGAATCCGTAACTCGGCCCCTTTGTCCTTGATCCGGATTAAACCGGCGCCGTAATGAATCGCACGGTCCCACTCTTCACTAATTCGTTCGTACCAGTTTCCGTTCGTCAGGCAGTGAGTTTCAAGTGCGCCTTTGGGACCACTTGGCATGACAGTAAAGTAATCGATTTTCATACGTCGTCTCCTTTTCTGTATAAAAAATAGGATGAATCCACAGTGGACTCATCCTATATGACAGTTCAGAAGGTTTGATTGTTCGAAAATGTTTTATTCGGACGTCCAATTCCTTCGTACTGGACGTTTCCCGGATCATTGACGTAAGCCCAACAGTTCCTGCCGTCCACCAGACGCGCTGATTTCATCTGTTTGACCAAAAGTTTTGGCGTGATCTGTTTGATTTCATCCCACTCCGTCATGATGACCGCAAGATCTGCACCTGCAACGGCTTCTTCAATCGAATCCTTTTGATCAAGCAACGTCTTCGCTGCCGGATCATACCCGGTAACGATAACCCCCATCTTCATCAATCGTTCGGCAAGTCGTAAAGCCGGTGCATCCCGTAAATCGTCCGTTCCCGGCTTGAAAGCTAATCCCAGCAAAGCAACATGAAGACCAGGACTTGGATTGATTTTGTCGAGGACATATTGCAGTTGTGCTTCGTTTGTCCGGTCGGCTGCTTCAATCACATGCAGATGTTCGCCTTGTTGTTGCGCCAGTGTCGTCAATGCCGCGATGTCCTTCGGAAAACAAGAGCCGCCGTAACCAGCACCCGCTTTTAAGAACGCAGGACCAATTCGTGGATCAAGACCAATCCCGTGCGCTACGTCCTCGACATCTGCTCCGACGATATCCGCAAGTCGTGCAATCTCATTGATGAAACTGATTTTGACGGCCAAAAAGCTGTTGGCTGCATACTTCGTCAGTTCGGCTGTCGTCGGATCGACATGCACGATTGGCGCATTCGTCTTGAATAACTCCGTCAAATTACTTGCCAGCTGTTGATCATGTGTCCCGATGATGACGCGATGGGGGTTCCGCATGTCACGAATCGCTGTGCCTTCCCGTAAGAACTCCGGGACCATCGCAAAACGTAACGACGGGTAGGTCGTCTGCAACTTTTCCGTCGTGCCTGGTGGTATCGTCGACTTCATGACGACAGCCGCATCTGGTTGAATCGAATGGATTAACTTAACCACCGCTTCGACTGCCGAGAGATCACAACTCCCATCAGCCCGTTCTGGTGTCCCGACGGCTACTAGGTACAGGTCAGATACCGGATACTCCGTCGTGAAGGTCAGACGGCTTTTATTTTGTTGTAACGCCTCTTCGATTCCTTCCTCCGTGATCGGAGCCACCCCATTCGACAGTTGCTCCATCCGTTCTTTATTTAAATCGACACAAACCACCTCATGTTTCGCATCGGCTAGTCCAATCGCGGTCACAAGACCCACGTACCCTGTTCCAATTACTGTTACTTGCATCTCATCACGTCCTTCGTCAGTTTCCCTGTCTTCACTATACGTGAGCGAAAGCGATTTGTGCATCGAAAAAGCTTTTCGAATACGCTATACTGGATACGGGAATGGGAGGAATGCTCGTGGCGATTATCATCTTTTGCCTCGTATGTCTCTTCGCATATCGTATCCGCAAGCTTCCTGAAGCGATTCGGACGATCTTACTCATCCTCGGGTTACTCAGTGGATGGTTCGCGCTGTTTGAGATCATCAGTTATCTAGAAGCCAATCCTTACCTGGCTGCCATCCCGATCACACTCGGACTTGGCTACTGGTATTGGCGGCGCAAGAAAAAACGGACGACCGATTCTACCTCTCCTTGAGGTCGAGCGGTGTCCGCACATCAATCAAACAAGACTTGTTCCGCACGCGGGACTGGTCTTTTTTTGTCATAAGACGGCTGGTGGTCCAAACTTTCCGTCGTGATAATCCCGGTAAGCCTGACGGATCTCGTCTTCCGTGTTCATGACGAACGGTCCGTAGGCAATCGTCTCTTCCCGGATCGGTTGACCGGAATAGATCAGCACCTTCGTCCGGCTGATCGCCGTCAATTCGAGTTCGCTGCCTTCTGCCTGCTCGTCAAACGTCAGCGTCGCCGCCATCGTCTTCGCAAGACGCATCCGGCTTGATCCCACTTCGAGTTCTCCCGCCAAGACATACAAAAAGGTATTATGGTTCGCCGGTAAGACGTGTGTATATGTCCCACCCGGTGCCAGTGAAATCTCACTCATCGTAATCGGGACCAGGCTGTCGAGTGGTCCGGTCACACCCGCGATGTCACCCGAATAAACGCGGACGTGTCCGCTGTCGAACGAGACGACCGATGCATCTTCCAGTAGGACGTTTTGATACGATATCGTCGTTTGTTTCAAGCGTTTCGGCAGATTGAGCCACAGTTGGAGCGTATGGATCAAGTAGTCGTCGACCGCTTCTTCCGCACACCGCGCCGCCCAACCGGCGTTCATGTACTGGACGTCACCCGCATCGAGAATCGAATGCCCCCGTGGTTGTCGATATGTTCCAGCCTCCCATCGATGACGTAGGTAATCGTCTGGAAACCGCTGTGCGGATGATCGGAAAAGGTCCCCCGTTTGAACCAATCCTCGGCCATCAGAATGAACGGATCAAACTCGTCTTTACGCTCTGGCGGCATCACCCAGCCTTGCTGGACATGGGGATACCCGTTTTGTTGATACGTCACTTGCCAGTGTTGTTTGACATCACGTTTGAACATCTTTTCGACTCCTCTGTTTGATAAGATAGCTCGATTGTCGCACAGTAAGTTTCGGAAGCAGAGCTGGTTTGCTTGTTCAGGTTTTCCAAGGTGAATTCCTCTCCCCTATCAAAAAACGACCCCGTTGATGTCTCGGAGTCGTTCGTCTTATCGCGCATTATTTAAAAACGGTTCGCCTTCTGTTCCAGGACGGCAATCTTCTCTTCAATCTCGAGCAATTTCAGTTCGTGTTCGAGTTCAAGACGACGTTTTTTCCGTTTCAGCTGGCTCAGTTCTTCTGCGACCGATTCCGGTGACGCTTCCGGACGTGGCGGTGCCGTCTGATCCATCGACTGACGGAGTGGGTCAAACAAGTTCGACTTCGCGAACTTCGCCGCTTCCGGACCAAACAAATCATTGATGATCGGCAATACCTTATTCATCGCGTTGCCCGGAATTTGTGACTTTTCATCGACGAGACGTTTGAGTGCCAATTCATCGACCAAGTACCCTTTACCGTCTTGCTCGGCATGCAGTTCGCCTGTCCGGATCCAACGACGGACCGTTTCTTCTGAGACACGTAATAATTCGCTGATCTGTTTTGTCGTTAACATCGTCATCCCTCTTTCCATTCATTTGATACCTTTACTATACACACGTGTGTGCGTGTGTGTCAATCGATACACACACCAAAAAGCCCTCCGAACCACTAGGGTCCAGAGGGCTTCTGTCTTATCCAGCACGCCGTAACAATAACCACAGTCCAACGACTGCAAGAACTGCTCCTGTTGCTGCATATGGGAACGGTTCATCTTCCCCCGCCTGCGGGAGACGTTCGTTTGACGTCGTGTTCGTTGTTTGTTGATCGGCCACATTCGTCGCCGGCGCTTCGACCGTCTTGACCGATGATTTAGTCGGTGTCGGCTTCGGTGCTGCGACCGGTTTTACTTTCGCGATTTCTGCGAGAAGGAAATAGCCCATCGTCTCATCCGTCAACGTAACCGAATCCGTTGTTGCTTTTCGTTTAAACAGTTTGAGGAATTCATCGTACTCCTGGAATTCTTCTTCGTCTTCATCTGCCATTCCGACAGCAAGCGCCTTCGCTTCAGCTTTCGTCAGCTCGAAGGACATCGCCAAGTCGTCGAGTGAGACATGGTGCATTGCTTCGACCGTGTATCCGGAAGCAACTTCCGTTTTGACCGTATACGTTCCTGGTGTCATCTCGATCATCAAGGCATCGTTTTTTCCGATCTTCTCCGTATAGACGTCTTTTCCGGTGATCGCATCCGTTACTGTGTACGTCGCAGGAATCGTCTGCTCAGAGTAACCCGGAATCTTATCTGCGTTCGCATCGAAGAAGTTCGTAACAAGCAACAGGTTCGCAAAGTCCATTTCTTCCTCATCTTGACCGTACAGACCGGCATCGATCTGAACGTTGTCACCTGCTTTAAGTTTGACGCGTGCCAGATCTTCATCATTCAGATCGGAATCAATCGTTGGATCCGTCCCTTGATGCTTAGGGGACGTGTAGTAGTAGCCGATATCCATGCCGTACACTTCGACATAATACGTGCCCGGCTTCAGGTCCTTGAACGAATAGAGACCGTCTTTTGTATAGGCTTCATCGACGACGTCATAATCCATGTTCAAAAGATAGACCGGCACATCACTGATCCGCGTCTCTTTGTCCTGACGGATGCCGTCTTCATTTTCATCGTACCAGATGATTCCGTTGATCGTTCCTGTCATTGCGACCGGTTGTTCCGTCTCCGGCTTCGGTTCTTCCGTCACTGGTTCTTCTTTGATCGGTTCCTCTTCAACGGGTTCCTCTGCAGGAGGATCTTCCTTGACCGGCTCTTCTGCCGGTGGTTTCTCTGGAGTCGGTTCCTCTTTGACTTCACGTCCAAACTCGATCAGGATCGTTTTTGTTTGATCCGCCGCGATGATTTTGACGACCGGTGCCGTCTCTGCCGTAAACGTCACGCTCGGTGTCTTCGTGATGTCGATGTCCTGTCCTGTCACACCATTTTCAAAGACCAATTCTGTTTCTGACTCGAGATTGACGACACCTTCTCCCGTAAAGGTCAGTGTGTACGGGTTCGTCCCCGCTCCTTTGACGTCCCACGATAATGCCGTTTCTGCCTGTACTGGTGTGATGACACCAAAGACGAGCAGACAGGCGAGTATGTACATTCCGATTTTTCGCATGATGTTTGTTTTCGCTCCATTCTTTAAGTATGTGCTACCTAAATTTTAAGCAAAGCAGGCAAAATAAACCAGTATATTTTAAAAAAATAACAAAATTTCAATCCCTCAAGACAAAAAAGAAGCATACGATAACCGGGGAACACATGGTTATCGTATGCTTCTTTTGGTTCAGCGAACGACTTCGAGCGGGATTTCAATCCCGCGTCCTGCACCTGCATCAATGATGAGCACCGGTAACCGGTTTTCGTCAAAGACTTGCTCTTCAATCGTCGTATCCGACGTATAGGTTCTGACTTCTCCCATTTTTTTCGCTTCGAATGAAACAAACGGGAACGGAATCGACTGATTGGCAACTTCCAAACGAATATCGACTTGTTGGTCGTCGAGTCGGATATCGTTTGCCGTCCGGATCGTCAGGCGCATCCGATCGTTTTCCGTCGCTGAGATCTGAGCTGAGATGTTTTCTGTTTGTCCGGCACGTTTGACAGGATCGATGATGACCGTCGGGGAAGCGGTCTCCACCTTGTCCGCACGCTGACAACCAGGAATGACAAGCAACGAAATCGCCAATGGAATCATCCAGCGCTTCATCACATGTTCACTTAATCGCGAAAGTCAATTCAGCAGTACAGGCGACTTCCCCATCGACTGTGGCTGTGGCACGCCCTTTACCAATTGGTCCACGCAGTTTCGTCAGTTCGACTTCCAGTTTGAGCTGATCGCCGGGTACGACTTGACGTTTGAAACGACAATTCTCAATCCCGGCAAAAAAGGCAAGCTTGCCTTGATTCTGTTCCATCTTCAGTACGGCAAAGGCACCGACTTGTGCTAAGGCTTCGACGATCAAGACACCCGGCATGACGTTGTAATCCGGGAAATGGCCATTAAAGAATTCTTCATTGGCCGTGACATTTTTGATGCCGACAGCCCGCTTGCCTTCTTCGACTTCTAGAATCCGGTCGACGAGCAAAAACGGATAACGGTGTGGAATCACTTCCTTGATTTGTTCGATCGTATACATATTCCACAGCTCCAATCACTGGTTAGTTTAAGATTTCGTCCAAAAATCGGTGATGCGGGTCCATGTGTCGAGCTTGAGGACATCCATCGCTTCGCCACCACCAAGTGTCGCATATCCAACCATCGCACCGATGACTAACGCAAGGACGACAAGAAGAAGAATGATCAACAAACGCGTAATGATCGGAACGCGGCGTGAGGAATACTCGCGTAATCTTTTACGCTGCTTTGGTTCCTGCTCTTGTTGTTCCTCGTTCTTTATCTGTTGATTACGTTTCAGACGTTCACGGGTCGGTTGGTCCGTTCCTGCTTGATTTTGTACCATCTTGATCACCTTTCATTGGTTCAGTCTAAAGAACAGTATAGCATATTAGTACCTGGTATTAAATAGTTGCAGTTTAGCTACAAAACGGTTCTTTTTTTAAGTGTAACACGCACAAACGATGAACTTGTAAAAAAAGTTTCCCGATTTCTATATAAGGAAGCAAAGTGGATTCGAACCCTTTTTCAAAAAAACTTTATCGATTTTTCAATCCAAATAAAATCCGGGCGCGTATGCTGTTCAGAACGATACAGACAACAACTACCAAATACATGTTAGACACACCCAAATTTGAGAGGATGATATCAAGATGAAACATACTAAAAAATTCGCAGCAACAGCCATGGCAGCAGCACTCGTATTACCAGGAACGGCAGCATTCGCTTCCGGCGGAGATGAGATGAAACATGAGGACGGCGCGAAAAACGTCACGGTCAACACAAAAGCCGCTGACCTTCGTGCGACACTCGACCAGTTACTTTCTGAGCACTTCGTGCTTGCCGTCATGGACATGAAAAAACAATATGACGGATCAAAAGATGCTAAGTATTACGAAGCAGCACTCAAACAGAACGCACTCGACATGACACCAGCGATCGCTTCTGTCTACGGTGAAGAAGGCGCGAAACAGTTCGAGAAAATCTTCGTCGACCATAACAAATACACAACGGATCTCGTCAAAGCGGTCAAAGCAGACGACCAAGACGGCATCAATGCGTCAAAAGCGGAAACGGAAGAGTTCGTCCAAGACCTCTCGAGTTTCTTAGATACAGCAACAGAAGGTAAATTGCCGAAGGCAGCAGCGGAAGAAGTCCTCCGTACGCATGAAGCAGACGTCTACAAAACATTCCAACAATATGCAGCCGGTGACTACGAAGGATCGTACAACACGTTCCGTGAAGGCTACAGCCGCATGTATGACATCTCAAAAGCGCTCTCAGTCGCGATCACAACACAGATGCCTGAGAAGTTCGACAACACGAAAGCCGATACAAAAGCCGCTGACCTCCGGTCAACACTCAACAGCCTCGCAGCTGAGCACGTCGCACTTGCGAACATCAGCATGACAGCTGGCGTCGATCAAGCGAAAGACTACGATGCAGCGAACTGGGCGGAAGATATGCACACAGCGGACTTCAAAGCGGCAATGAAATCCGTTTACGGTCAAGCGGGTGCGGATCAGTTCGAGCAAGTCTGGACGAAAAACCACATCGAAGCACAAGCAAACCTTGTCACAGCAGCAATCAACGACGACAAGAAATTGATGGGTGACGCACAAGACATGCTCAAAATGTTCTCAAATGACTTCGGTGCCTTCCTTGGCGCAGCGACGGAAGAAAACCTTCCGACAAAAGCAGCACAAGAAGCAGTTTCTGGTCACGAGACATATGTCCAAGATACGTTCATGCAGTATGTCGAAGGCGACTACAAAGGATCTGCTGATACGTTCCGTGAGTCTTACGCTTACATGTACGGCGTCGGGGCAAACCTTGGTGAAGCGATCGTCAAACAATCACCAGAGAAGTTCATGGACGGTACACCAGAATCAATGCCGAACACAGGTAACGGCGGCATGAGCGACACGAACTCAAGTGCAGCGACTACAGGCGCAATCGCACTCTTCGGTCTTGCTCTTGGAGCAGCTGGAATCGTGCTTGCACGTAAACGTCAAAACGCATAAGAAATTGGGTATACTAAAAAGGATAGCGCCTCGGCACTATCCTTTTTCTGCGTAAGAGACTTTGTCTCGGAAAGGAGTGACGTGTCTTGAAAAAATGGTTATTACCGGTCAGCATCCTCTTGATGCTCGTTTCAATCGGTACGTTAATTTTTGTACTGTTCGGAAACACAGATGAAACAAAAACAACTATCACACAAGGCGATGCAAAAACTGAGTCTGCGGCATCTTCCGAGACAAAGGAAGACCCACTCAAACCATCAGAAATCTTTAAAAAAGAATTCAAAAGTCTTTCGACCAATGAAGTTGAACTTCCAAAAACGTTAGCCATCGATAAAATCGATGTCAAAACGAACGTCGAGCAGGTTGGTCTCGATAAAAAAGGCGCCATGGGGACTCCAAAAAATGAACAGCAGGTCGGATGGTACAAGTTCGGTCCTCGTCCGGGTGACGTCGGTAATGCCGTCATCGACGGTCATACCGACACGAAGACCGGTCCCGCCGTCTTTAACCGGCTCGATGAACTAAAAAAAGGCGACACGATCAAAATCAAGGATGAGTCTGGACGGACGCTTGTCTTCCGTGTCAAAAAACTGGTCGAATACGGTCATCTCGATGCGCCACTCGAAAAGATCTTCGGAGCGTCCGATCAACGGAACTTAAATTTGATTACGTGTATCGGTATCTATGATGAAAACGAAGGCACGTATGACAATCGTCTTGTCGTCTTCACAGAACTCGATCCAAAAGCGTCCGACCCCGTCAAAACGCCACCGAAACCGGCGACGAACGTCCGGGTATCCGGCGGTTTCGTCAACTGGTATGCTTCGACAGATGAGGAAGTTGTCCAGTACAACGTCTACCAGGAACAGGACGGGAAACAGAAGAAATTAGGTTCGACGGAATCCATTGAACGAAAAGCCTTTCCGTTACCGAAAGACGCTACAGGGCGATTCATCGTCACTGCTGTCAACAAAGCAGGTATTGAATCGGAAGAAGCCTTCAGTGCCGTTCAAAAATGAGTAGACTGACCGATTCAAGCAGATCCCTGCACGAATCGGTCAGTTTTTTTGTTGATGAATCGGAACACGTAGCTGTTTTTCGCCCGACATCGTTTTGTAGCGTAAATCGAGGTGTCCAGCCGTCAGTTGCTTCTGATTCGTCGGAATAAACACAATTCCTGTTCGTTCTTCTCCAGCCCGATAAGAACCAGTCAGAGGATGTTGCTCATGCATGACAGGGACCGTTTTTCCACCTGTTTCATACTCCCCCAGCTTTTCTGACAGTTCAATCGGATCATTTGATTGATTCTTAATCGTCACCGTCAATGCCAACAAATAATCCGAAGCAGAGCCAATTCGAATTAGTTTTTCTTTCGAGATGGCTACGCGTATCAACGGTGTCGTTCGGGCCGCGTCCCGCTGTTTCATCGCTAACGTCTCGACTTCCAGTCCACCAAGCGTATAACGGACACCCACCCGATTTTCCAGATCAAATTGTTTCAATTGATCCTCATCCCATTTTTGCATGATGAGAATCGGATTCGGCTCGACAGGTTCAGAGTCCGCTCCCCACCCCATGACAGGAATGATCCATTTCACGATGACTAAGATGACGCATACCGGTATCAAGACATACAACAGGATTGTTTTCACACCCATTCCTTCTTTCCTACTCTGACGTCAACTTTCTTCCCCCTTATTATGTCGCTTTCGATTCAATAATTATACATTTTTTCACAATTATAATCATACAAAAATACCCTCGAGCATCTGCTCAAGGGTAGATTCAGTCAGTACGTGATATGTTGTTTACTCCAAGAAATCGATTCCTTGAACTGGCGAACGAGTTCTTCCGCCGGACCCGTCAAGGAATACGCTAAGCCTTGTACCTTTTCTGACATCTGTTGAATGACGAGTCCATCTTCAATCAGTTCCTGCAGCTGCTCAAGAATCTGACCGTGGGATTGATCGAGACGTTGTTCAATCTCCCCGATCGTCAAGGCTCCATCCCGTAACACATAGATGACGCTCGACTTGAGACTGTTCTCGAAATTATGTTGAAACTTTTGGAGTGCTAATAAATCGGCCTGTTCTTCTACATGACGTTGATCCATCTGGCGCATACCCCTTTCGTGACACGATACACTACCTTTTCAGTATGACCGAACTGACCCGAAAATTCAAAGTCAGTCTTTTGTCGTCACGATCGTGCTAAACGACTTCTCATCTTCCGCGATGACCATCTTCTTCTGTGAACGCAGATGATACAGACGACGGATATTCAAGATGATGACTTTCATGACGGCGTAGAACGGTACACCAAGCAGGACACCAAAGAAACCGGCGATGTTACCGGCAACCAGTAAGACGATGATGATCGTGAGCGGATGGACATCCAGTGTCTTCCCTTGGACGAGCGGTGACATGATATGCGAGTCGATCTGCTGGGCTACCGTCATGACGACGACCGCATAAACCGCGAGAATCGGATCCTGGATGAATCCGACGATGAGTGCCGGCACGACCCCGATGACCGGTCCGAGGAACGGGATGATGTTCGTCATCGTCGCAAACAGGGCAAGTAACAACGCATAATCAATCCCAATGATCAGATAACCGATGTAGGCGATGATCCCGACACCGATACTGACGATGACTTGTCCACGGATGTAACTCATGATCGTCAAGTGGACATCACTGAGGATTTTTTTCGTTTCCTTATGGTATTCGTAAGGCATCATCTTGACAAGGTTCCCTTTTAACTTATCCCCATCAAGCAACATATAGATCAACATGATCGGGATGATGATAATCGTGACGACCGTCGTCGTGATGACACTGACGAATCCGCCGACACCGGTTCCGATGTTTTTCAGGAACGACGAAGCGTATTCGGAAATGTTTCCGGAAAACTTATTAAACAGATCGTCTTGTCCCCCTAAGAAACGTGAGAAAAAGGCACTGTTTTGTAATTGGTCCCGGACATCAGTAAGCTGACGCTGGAACTGTGACGCAAGCGTCGGAATCGAGTTGACGAATTCCGTAATCTGATCCGATAACATCGGACCAAAGATGAATCCAAGCGTCGTCAAGATACTGATCAATCCGAGCAAGACGACAATCACGGCTGGTCGCCGCTTCATCTTCTTCTCGAGTAGTTCGACGATCGGGAGCAGAACATAGTAGAGGATACCGGCAATCGCCAGTGGTGGCACGACCATCTGCAATAAAATCGCTAACGGTCGGAATAAAAACGTCACATGATTGCCGACCCAGACGATGATCAATAGCGTCATGATCCACCAGGCACCACGGTACCATTTGTTCTCAAACATTTTTTGCATCTTGTCACTTCCTTATGATTAAAATAATGGCGTCTCCTTCATTAGATTCCCTTTATCCCGGTTCTTCTAATCCTTATTTTCAAAAAATAGTTAAGCGACTATGAGTGCTGATTCCCTTCGATTGCTCATCCTTTTTGATCTTCTGCACAAAAACTAATAATTAGAATATCTTTTTTGCATCTTTAAGTGTTAAAGTTTGATGGAGACCCTTCTAATAAGTACTATTAAAATACTGGATTAATTTTTTGAAGCTGACAAAACCACATACGGAGGATAAAGACGTGAAATGGATTAATCAAAAAATTGGTCGACAATTGATGTTCGCTTTTTATATGGTTTTTATCGCACTGAGCCTGACATCAGCGATCGTCTATAACTATACAGAACGTAAGATCGATCAAACGAATGCGACGTTCGACGATCTACGGGAACGCCGGACAAACGCTAACGCGTTAGCCAACGAATGGACAGTTGTGCAGAGCAACGTGAAATCGTATGTGCTGTTCGGAACACCGGAAATGCTCGATACGATCAAAAGCAATCAGCGTGAAATCAATCGCTTGACGACGTGGTTCGAAGACAATGCCATCTATACCCAAGGAAAAGAATATGCGGTCGCAACACGGACGCTCTATGACGATTATTTCGGGACTGCTCTACCGCTATTGACCGAATATGTCGCCGGTAAAAAACAAGGTGCCATCGACGAATCGTTCCTCGACCCTAAAACACTTGCTTCCTTGTCGAACGGTGACGATTTATTCAATCAAAACGGCACCTTAAAAGGGACGAATAGCCAATTGACGACCGATGCCGATGCGGCGGGAATTGATCGTTTATTCGCCAATTACCTTACCTTGATTCAAAGTAAGGAAGTCGAGGCGAAAACAAGCTTGTTGAGCGAGATGCGTGTCGCCCAGATCATCTGGTTATCGAACCTGGTCGTGCTTGTCATCATCCTGCTGTTACTCGTCCGCCCGTTCATCAGCCGGGTGACGAAGCAGGTCAATACATTATCACGTGACAGTGCGTTACTTGCGGGCGGTGAAGACATTGCCGCCATCCCGTTACCGAAACGTCATGATGAGTTGTATACCTTAACGACTTCGTTTAACCGGATGGCAGCATCCATCGCCGACAACAAGGTCCATCTGCTCGCGAAAAACGAGGAATTACAAGCGCAACAAGAAGAACTCGTCGCCCAGCAGGAAGAACTGCAGGCGCAGCAGGAAGAACTTGAAGAAGCACTTGAAATCACGTTACGAAGCGAACAGCACTTGAAGTACCGAAACGAGTTGACGGAAACCCTTGCTTCCCGCGAGACGCTGACCGCTTACCCGGAAATCATCGAGAAGCTCGTCTCGATCACCCACTCGGAGATCGGTGCTTTGCTGTTCCTTGACCAGCATGATGTCCGCTCGACGATCGAATACGGGATGACGGAAGAGATGGTCAGCCAGCTTGTCCGTGACGATCAGTCGTTGTTCCACCGGGCGCGTGTCTTGAAACGACCGGTCCATTCGTCGAAACAAGTCGCACACGACAGTCCGTTACCGTATCCGTATTATATGTATGAAGTCGCTGTCCCGATTCTTGATCCGAACGAAGAAAAAATCATCGCCTGCGTTTATCTTGTCCGTTACCGCGATGCCTTCACACCGGAACAGATGGGCGATATCCTCTCGTTCTCGCATCAGTTGTCACTTTCCTTGATGCGGATGGGGATTTACGAAAAAATGATGCACGAGAAAAACAAGACGGGTCAATTGCTGAACTCGATTCGAGAAGCCGTCGTCTACATCGAACATGAATCCGATGAGCTGCTCGTCAACGAACCGTTGATGAAACTGTTCCCGGAAGTCCAGACGGAATACCAGGACGACAGTAACTTGTCGTCGTTCCGCCAGGCGATGTCGGCCTTGTCGTCGATCATCGACGAGCCGGAACCGTTCGAACAGTACATCGAACAGATCGTCGAACAAAACCTGCCGAACGAAAGTCTTGTTGTCTCGATTCGCTCTCACAATGCCTACATTCAAATCTATGCCGAAAAAATTCAAATCAATCAGGTTTGGGTCGGCACGATGCTCGTCTTGCGTGATGTCACAAAAGAGACGGAAGCGGACCGGATGAAGGAAGAGTTCGTCTCAACGGTCTCCCATGAACTCCGGACACCGTTATCTTCCATCTATGGCTTTACGGAACTGATGCTGAACCGTGAAATCGATGCGATGAAACAACGCAAATATTTAACGACGATCCACTCGGAAACCGGACGCCTGACGACACTCGTCAATGATTTCCTTGACGTGCAGCGGATGGAATCGAGCGAACAGCGTTACCAAATGGCGACGTTCGACCTCGTTCAGCTTGCAAGTGAACTGATTGATTTCCATGATGCGTCACATACGACCCATCAATTGACGTTCGAGGCAGAAGGTCCGATCATGATCGATGCCGATTCCGAAAAAATCAAGCAGTTGCTGAACAACCTGCTGAGCAACGCCATCAAGTACTCACCGGATGGTGGGGATATCGCGATCCAGATCCAGAATCAGGACGGGTTCGCAGAAATCACGATTCGCGACCACGGAATCGGTATTCCACAAGAAGCGATGTCGAAACTGTTTGATAAGTTTTATCGTGTCGACAATTCGGAAACCCGCAAAATCGGTGGGACCGGACTTGGTTTATCGATCTGTAAAGAAATCGTCAAACACCACAACGGAACGATCGACGTCGAATCGACGGTCGGTGTCGGATCCACCTTTACGATCCGCTTTCCGATTGCTGTCATCTCGACGATCCTGACGTACGAAGAATAATGCAGACGACAAAGGGGCTGACTCGAACGTGAGGATGTCTCTCGATTAAAAGGAATGAAGGGAGGTGGATTTCCGGTGTTTGATTCGGAAATCCACCTCCCTTTTCCTTCGTGAACAATAAGAATTTGCATAGAAACGGCCGATGCCCCCGTGAAAAGATGGGATCATCGGCCATTTGATTGATGGAGGACGGAAACGTTCATCCTCGACTCCTATGGGAAAAGGAAGCGCGATTAGCGCTTCCGTCAGGAATAGGTAAGACCCGGCATGACCGCATGGAATGTGGGCTGCCGCGGCTTACCTTCCGTCCATGGAAAGCGAGGATGTCGGAACCGTCCGTTACAAGGATTGATTTTAGCCTGACTTATTTAAGCGACGTCACGATGCCCATCATCTGGTCCGATGTCGTCAAGGCTTTGGAATTGAACTGGTACGCCCGTTGAATCTGCGTCAAGTTCGTCATCTCTGTTCCCATGTCGACGTTTGACGTCTCAAGTGTCCCGACGGTCAACGGATTACCTGCTGCATTCTGATATTGGCCCGTCGCCGTGTACAGCCCTGCTCCTGCTTCGGTCAATTCGCCGTGGTTCGGGATATCGGCGACGCCGATCCGGGCGAGTACACGCCGTTCTCCGTTCAGGATACCCGTGATGTTGCCGTCTTTGTTCAGTTCGATCGAGGTCGCATTGTCCGGTAACGTGATCGGTTCGTTGGCTTGATTGATGACAGACCGTCCCGCATCATCCGTCAACAGGACTTGTCCGTTTGCTTGCGGTGACAATTCAAAATTGCCGTCCCGCGTAAACTTCGTCACACCATCCGCATCAATCACACCAAAAAAGTGATGCGGATCGCTGAGCGCGGCGTCCAGGTTCCGCCCTGTATTTTGGAACGTCCCCGTCGTAAAGCGCGTCGCTTCATTGGCAACATAACCGCCGACACCGAGGCGAAGTCCTGCTGGTGTCGTCAACGGACCCGTTGCCAGTCCTGCCGGTTGATTGTTGAGGTTACGGACAAGTAGTTCATTAAACTGCGATTCACGTCGTTTATAGCCATTCGTATTGGCATTCGCCAAATTATGTCCTGTCGTATCAAGCTGCTTCTGGAGCTGCGCCATTGTACTGGCGGATGTATAAAGTGATTGCATGGATTTCCTCCTTGATTAACGGACACGTCCGATTTCCGAAACCGCTCTTTCAGCAGTCCGGTCATAGGCCTGGATGACTTTTTGGTTGGCTTCGAACTGTCGGAGACCGGCGTTCATCTGTGTCATCGTCTGTTCGACTTCAACGTTTCCTAATTCGAGCACGCCTTGGTCCACTTTGACGGCACCCGCGTTCAAGGCGTCCGGTGACCGGAACAATCCGTTCCCCGTCCGCTCGAGCGTCTCCGGTTGATCCGTCACGACAAGTCCGAGGTTCCCGATCGCTTGCCCGTTCCCGTCCGTGACGGCACCGTCTGCGCTGACGACGAAGTCTTCATTGACGACGTTCAGCGGTTGTCCATCCTCACCGAGTACAAGATCGTTTTCAGTCGTCCGTAAAAACCCATTCTGTCCGACGGCGAACTGACCGTTTGTCGTATAAAGGGTTTCTTCTTCACCGGTCGTCGGGTCCGCATGGCGAACCGTAAACAAGGCGGCTCCTTCGAGCGAGCTGATTTGAATGTCTGTCGCATTTCCCGTCTCAGTGATCGAACCCAGGGCAAAGTTCGGTGTCGCTGCCTGCATGAAGACACCTGTCGCCAGTTTCCCGACCGTTCCGCGTGAGCGGATGCCCGACTGTTCATTGACGGCCGACTGCTGGATCATCATCTCGGGAAATGTCCGAAGGGATGCCTGATCCGCACGGAAGCCCGGTGTCCGGGCATTCGCCAGGTTGTTACTTAACATTTCTTGTTGCCGTTGTAACGACTGCATCGCATTGGATGCCGTGTACATTCCTCGTAACATATGTGTTGGCTCCTCATTGACTTATTGTTCAATTCTCTTCTTTATAGTATATCGGTCAATTTTTTGGGAATTCGATGTTTTTTTCAAAATAAGGGAATGAAAAACGTAGATGCATCGAAAGACCTACCCCTTTCGTTCAAAAACATTTGCTTATTTTTCAACAGACTTGATATTCATAAATCCCATAAATTGTTATACTTACACCATGACGACACGAAACGAGGTGAGGTTATGCCCTTCTTTAAAAAGAAGAACACAGAATCTTTCATCAATGGCTCCTTGGATTTTAAACAGCTTGTCGACGCGACGCATTTTTTAGAGAATCATCCGGATGCCGTCTATACATTAAATTTGGACGGTCAGATCGTCTCCTATAATCAAAAACTTTCGCTTCTTCTAGGCTATGGGGGAAAACAACTCCAACACCAGCATTTCAGCGACTTCATTACACCAGCTGAAGCCAAACGAATTGCTCCGATCAAACAACGGGCCTTGAGCGGCGAAACCATCCACTTTACAGCAGAAGTCGCCCACCACGACGGGCATCGCTTAACGATGAACGTCACGAACATTCCGATCTATCAAAATCATGTCATCATCGGCGTCTACGGTATCGCCCGGGACATCACCCAACAGATCCAGCTCCGGCTTCAACATACCCGGCTGTCGGCGAAAGAACAATTGACGGCGTCACTTCCGGGACTCGCTTTTTTTGAGTACGAAACAAAACAGGACCGTCTCGCTTTATCGGTCCATTTCGCCTCCTTACTGGATATCTCTCAACATCGATTGGCTTCACTCGATTACGATGAATTTTTACTTGAAATCCATCCGGATGACCGGTCCCATTTCAAAAAACAACTGACACTCCTTCAGACAGGTGAACCAACTGTCTCCTGCCGCTTGCGGATGAATCAGACAAGCGACTACACACAAGACGTGACTTGTCAGGGACTCCGCTCCGAAGAAGGCAACCAGGAACTATTCAGTTTCCTCTTTCAAGCCGCCGCAAACGCGACTGACGATTCGGAAACCGAACGTGTGTCGGACCGGACCCTCCTCAATCAACAAGAGGATATCCGGAAGCTCTCTTTATATGATCAAGTGACCGGTCTGCCGAACCGGACGTTGTTCCTTGAAGAAGTCGAGCACCTGATTCGGACCGATCATCCGTTTACGATTTTATCGCTTGATTTCAATCAGTTGCATCAAATCAACGAACAGATCGGCTACGATATCGGCGATCAATGGTTGAGACAGACGAGTCGCTACTTGACGGAAAAGTTACCGGACCTTTACTGTTCCCGGCTTGCCGGTGACCATTATGCGGCCCTGTCAACGAAACCATTTGACGAGGCGGCACTAAAGGAGACGTGTCTCGATCTTCTGACGTTGAACGCGATCCGTTTTCAGATTGACGGCTACGAACTCGCAGCCGAACTGGCAATCGGTCTCAGCCCGTTCCAGCATGACGAGACGATGGCAACGGAGTTGCTGCATACGGCAAACCTTGCCTTGTCCCGTGCCAAACTGAAAGTACAGCCATCTTACGAATTTTATACGTCACAGCTCGATCTTGAAATCTACCGACGTCATCAGCTCGAACAGAGTCTGCGAAGTGCCATCAAACAGGATGAACTGTTTCTCGAATACCAACCAAAGGTCGACATTTGGAGTGGACAGATTTTGACATGCGAGGCCTTGATTCGTTGGGATCATCCCGAGTGGGGGCGGATTCCTCCGCAAGACTTCATCCCGTTGTCTGAAGAAGGTCACTGTTATCTGTCGATCGGGGATTGGGTGCTCGACACGGTCTGCCGGACGATTCAGTCCCTCCTGCAACAAGAGGTTCCGGTCGTCCCGATTTCGATCAATCTGTCTTCCAACCAACTGCTTCACCATGATTTCGTCAAAACGATCCGGACGTGTTTACACCGTTATCAAGTCCCTGCCCGGTACTTACAACTTGAACTTCAGGAAAGCGTGTTGTTGCATGAGAGCGGATTCGTCAAGGAGACGTTGCAGCAGCTCCATCAGTTAGGAATCCATCTGACACTTGACGGCTATGGGAGCGGTGTTTCTTCCTTGAGCAGCCTTCAGACTTATCCGATCAGCAGTCTGAAACTCGATCGGTCGTTCGTCGCCCAACTCGAAGAAGACGATCAATCGGTTCCGTTAATCAAAAGCATCGTCTACTTGGCAAAAGAATTTCAGTTATCGGTCGTCGCCGAAGGAATCGAGACGCTCAACCAACTCGATCAGTTCCGGGAATTTGAATGCCACGCCGTCCAAGGTTATCTGTTCAGCCGTCCCGTCGACATCGAGGCGTTACGTCTTCTTTTGAACCAAGGCGTCCTCCAACCTGTCGAATCGATGAAGAAGTCACCGAAAAAACCGTTGCCGTCTCTTCACGGACTCATCTCGATTACACGGTTGAACGGAAAGGATGTAAATGTCGGTTCTTCACCGATTCTGATTACCCGGAGTACGAACCGCTCCGTTCATTTTTATGCTTCGATCCGCTTGCCGGTCGACCATCAAATCGAACTGTCACTCCAATTGACCGACGTCATCCATCCGAAGACACTGATCGAACCGCTCGCCGTGACTGAACTCGATAACGGCCTGTTCCATTACTCGGCCGACTATAAAATTCGTGCCCAATCGGGTCAAATCATGAAGGCGCTCGAAACGTCCCAGCAACTGAAGCTCGATGAGTTCTTCATGTTATCCTGACGACCTGCAATCCGCTGACAATACATCAAAAAGGCGGTCCCGATGCAACATCGGAACAGCCTTTTTCGTATGAATCAAGAATGTTTTTTACTGAGGACAGCCGTTTGCGTCCGTTCGAGCACCGCGTTCGTAATGACGATCAGACCGGTGAACAGGAACAAGGCTTCAAAACCGAAGTGACCGGCAATCTGACCACCGGCCAGTGGTCCGAGGAAATTCCCCATGAACTGCGCCGACTGGTTGTAACCGAAGATCCGGCCCGACGCATTCGCCGGCGTATGTTTGCGGAGAAGTGTCTGGACCGACGGCATCAACGCCGCGGTCGCAAAACCGATTCCCATCCGTAAGATGATCAGTTGGCTTGTATCGGTCACGAAGGCTTGTGGAATCAAGAAGGCTGCGAAGATCAACAAGGCGAAGAACAGAACACGTTCCGCCCCGATCTTATCCGACAGGCGACCAAGCCGCTGCGCCGCCAGCAAGGCGGCAATCCCAGGTGCTGATGCGACGATTCCGGATAACAACGCCAACCGTTCCGTACCGGGACTGAGTTCCCGGACGTACAGCGATAAAATCGGACTAATCGATTGAGCCGCGAACTGAATCAAAAACGTCGTCAAAAAGAGACTTAGAATCAATTCCGGATGACGCAGTGATTGAATGACTTCTTTGGCTGACGCCATCGACTTCGTCTGCAGCGGTACGAAGTCTTCTTTGACGAAGAAATACGTGACGAGGAACGTCAGAAAGAGCGGAATGCTCGTAAAGAGAAAAACGGGTCGAAGCCCAATCATATCGGCAAGGAATCCTCCAATCAGAGGTCCGAGTAATCCACCGGCAATCCCACCGGTCGATAATGTACCGAGCGCCCAGCCACTTTTCTCTTTTGGGGTTTGTGACGCAATCAAGGTGATCCCGGCGGAGATGAATCCGGAGACGGCACCCATCACGAGTCGTAAGAAGACGAGTTGATAGACATCCTGAACGAAGCTGATTAAGAACATGACGATCGACATCCCGAGGCTCGCGCGGAGCAACATCAGCTTCCGTCCTTTTTTATCCGCGAGTCGTCCCCAAATCGGTGAGACGATCGCTGCGACGAGAAATGTCGCACCAAACGCGACGCCGGACCATGTCGTAATTTCCTGACGACCACTCACGCCCAGTTCTTCAATGAATAAGGGCAAAAACGGTAAGACTAAACTCAAGGCAGCAGCGGTCAAAAAACTACCGATCCAGACGACAACTAGATTTCGTTTCCACAATGGCATTGTGGCATCACTTCCTTTTTAATGGTAAATCCGTGTTAATTCAACAACTTCTAATATACACTTCACAAAGTAAAATGTCTACAGATTAAACTGATTC
This sequence comes from Exiguobacterium sp. s128, assembly GCF_018618815.1. NCBI lineage: Bacteria > Bacillati > Bacillota > Bacilli > Caryophanales > Exiguobacterium > Exiguobacterium sp. s128. The sequence goes on from NZ_JACSMT010000015.1 coordinate 34,064, forward strand.
CATTGCCTTATATCCAAATCTGTCCAAACGACCGATACTTAGGTAACAACAAAAGGAGAGTGAAGATATGAAACGTTTTATCGTTAGTCTGATCTGTCTCTCGCTCGTCAGTGCATTTTTTCCTGTGAAGAGCGAAGCTGCCGTCACCGTCACGCGTCACACCGTGATGTGGTCAATTCCTGAAGCGAAACAAATTTCAACGAAAGTCACACAGCTGGCAAACAGACAGATGAAACGCGTCTACCTGCATGTCGCTGTCGAGGGTGACCGAACTCTCTACCGCACATTCGTTGAAAAAGCTCATCTTGTCGGAATCGAAGTCTATTTCTTATTCGGTCAGCCCAGCTGGATTACGAACGAAGGGACATCCAATCGTCCGAATGTCGAAGATCCATTAGCTTGGATCAACGTCTATCTCGAAGAAACGATGGAACGACCGGACGGCATCAGTGTCGACCTCGAGCCCTATGCCTTACCTGCCTGGGAAACGGACCAATCTGCTGTCATTGCTTCCTATCAACGACTCTTGACGGCTTTTCACGATGTCAGCGCGTCTCGCGGGCTTCCATTGCAACTGTTCTTACCGTTTTGGTTCCATACGGTCACTGACGTCTCCGGACGCCCGCTCAGTGAATGGGCGATGGAGCTCGCTGATGAAGTGACCTTGATGAGTTACCGGACGGTCTACGGCGGCGGGAATGGTCTTGCCGCAATCACGATGACCGATGCCTTATATGCCGCGAGCCATCAGCATCGTCTGTCGTATGCACTGGAATTCACAGAATTGCCGGAAACACCAAGCATCACGTTTTACGGAAAGACACGGACTACGCTCAATCAACTCGTCAATCAGACGATGAACGGTTCCCTGCCGCCAAGCGCCATCGTCTATCATGATTTTGAAGCGTATCAGGAATTCATGCGGAGTACGCAATAATCAGGAAAGATTGGTTCCAGAATTATCACTTTTTCTTACGTTTTCCATACAACAAGGGGTCATTCCGCGATTGGAATGACCCCTTGTTTGATTCGTCTCATTTCCCTAAGTGATCGAGCATGATGCCTGTCCCGCGTGCGACACATAACATCGGATCTTCTGCGATCAAGACCGGAAGTCCAAGTTCCTTCGCGAGCAACTGGTCGATTCCATCAAGCAGTGCCCCACCACCCGTTAGGATGATGCCGCGATCGATGATGTCGGCCGCAAGTTCCGGTGGTGTTTTCTCGAGGACACGTTTCGTTGCTTCGACGATTTCCATCGCCGCTTCTGCCAACGCTTCGTGCATCTCTTGTGAAGAGATCGTGATGTTGTCCGGGAGGCCTGTCACGAGATTACGACCACGAATGTCCATCTCTTCTTGACGCCCTTCGTCTGAAACGGTCGCGACCGTCATCTTGACGTTTTGAGCCGTCCGCTCCCCGATGATCAGTTTATGGTGATCCTTGATGGCGCGAATGATATCATGATCAAACCGGTCACCCGCCACTTTAATCGTTTCGCCACAGACGATGTCTCCCATCGAAAGAACCGCGACATCCGTCGTACCACCACCAATATCAATCACCATATGACCAGCCGGCATCCAAATGTCCATTCCGGCACCAACTGCCGCGACTTTTGGTTCGACTTCGAGGAAAACGGTTTTGGCACCCGATTTTTCTCCGGCTTGGCGAATCGCTTTGGCTTCGACCGTCGTGATGCTCGCTGGTGTACAGATCAACATCCGGACGCCACCAAACATACTCCGGACTTCAATCTTGTCGATGAAATGGCGTAACATCGCTTCTGTCATCTCAAAATCAGCAATTACCCCATCCCGAAGCGGGCGGATCGCGACGATATTTCCTGGTGTCCGACCGACCATCTGATGCGCTTCGGTTCCGACGGCATGAATTTTTCCTGTTGCTTTATCAATGGCGACAACCGATGGCTCATCGAGCACGATTCCCCTACCTTTTACATGAATGACGACATTTGCCGTCCCTAGGTCAATCCCGATATCCTTTGTAAAAAACATCTCGCGTGATCTCCTTTATCCACTGGCTATTATTCCAAAATATAGAACGTCGTTTGGACGTCTAACCCATTTATGTATACATACCTTTCAATTTTAGCACAGCAAAACAAAAAGAGACGACTTTCTTTTTGAGAAAGTCGTCAAGAATATAGTGGAATGAAATAAGAGCTTAAAGCTTCGTAGCTGCTGTTTCTTCAATCGCAACCGTTTCTTCCGTAATCCGCTCGACATCTGCGCCGAGTGCTTGTAATTTAAGGTGGAAATCGACGTATCCACGATCGATGTGGTGTAAGGCTCCGACACGTGTTTCGCCTTCAGCGATCAATCCTGCCGTGACAAGTGCTGCTCCTGAACGAAGATCCGTTGAAAGAACTTCTGCGCCTTGCAGCTGGATGCCGCCTGTGATGATCGATGAACGTCCTTCAATCTTGATGTCAGCATTCATCCGACGGAATTCTTCGACGTGCATGAAGCGGTTTTCGAAGACCGTTTCCGTGATGACTGACGTACCTTCTGCTTTTAAGACCAATGCCATCATTTGCGCTTGGACGTCTGTCGGGAAACCAGGGTGTGGCATCGTCTTGACATCAATCGCAATCAGCTTTTTCGGTCCGATGACACGAAGGCCTTCTTCTGTATCCGAGATTTTGACGCCCATCTCTTCCATTTTTGAGATCAATGGACGAAGGTGTTCGCGCTCTGCCCCGATGACTTCGACGTCACCTTCTGTGATGGCGGCTGCAATCATGAACGTTCCTGCTTCAATCCGGTCCGGAATGACATAGTGGTTGCCGCCATGAAGTTTTTCGACACCTTCGATACGGATCGTCTCTGTTCCAGCGCCACGGACTTTTGCGCCCATTGCGTTCAAGAAGTTAGCGAGATCCACGATTTCCGGTTCTTTGGCGACGTTCTCGATGACGGTCGTTCCTTCAGCAAGTGTTGCTGCCATCATGATGTTTTCAGTCGCGCCGACTGACGGGAAGTCGAGGTAAATTTTTGCGCCTTGAAGACGGCCGTCGACTTGTGCTTCAACAAACCCGTTTCCGATGATTGTTTTCGCACCCATTGCTTCAAAACCTTTTAAGTGTAAATCGATTGGACGTGAACCAATCGCACAGCCGCCCGGCATCGCGACGCGCGCGCGCCCGAGGCGAGCAAGGAGTGGTCCCATGACGAGAATCGACGCACGCATCTTACGAACGTATTCAAGTGGTGCCTCATCTTTGAGTTCTGCTTCCGCATTAACCGTTACCGTGTTTGCTTCTGCATCAAATGTCACTTCTGCATTCAAATTACGTAGGACGTTATTGATCGTATAGACATCTGCAAGACGTGGGACATTTTGAAGGACTGATGTTCCTTCTGAAGCAAGCAATGTTGCGACCAATGTTTTTAAGACTGCATTTTTTGCACCTTCTACTTTTACCGTTCCAGCTAGTTTACGTCCGCCACGGACAACAATTTTTTCCATTACTCATACTCCTCTGCTTTCGTTTCTGTTCTACTATTTATAATTCGCGATTGGTGTGAATCATAGTTGAAGACCAACGCATGATAGAAGAGAAACACACTGTAGTTTATCTCTCGTTCCAAATCCAACACGACTTTTCAGCTTTACAATGGTTTTGTTTCTTCATTATAAGAATACTATCCTGTTCCATACTAAATCAGATTCCCAATTTAGGGTTTACAATGAAGTTACAAGTTCACCCGACTAAGAACTGGAGACGCTGTGCGAATCCAGAATAATCGAGTAAAAAGCGGGCAACAAGTGAACCGAGCGCAATGGCAAGTGACACTCGTAAGGCAACCGCCTGTGGTCCTTTAGGATGTTGCAGGAACTTCTCCCACTTGACCGGAAGGAGTGCCCACCAGGCGAAGACGATCGCCGTGAGATAGACGAGCATACTGACTAATGCACTTAAACCGATTGACGTCACTGTTCCTGCACCTCTTCTGTTTCTGTTTTAGGTTTTCCCAACCTTACCATGATTTCATACAATGAATGATTGCGCAAACAAAATGACACAAGATAATTTATTTTAGCGTATAAAATATATTATTGGAAGATGATTATGGAAAATTCCGCATAATAAGATTGAAAAATGTGTGAAGAGGACACATATAGTGTACTTTTACGTTTTTGACCGTTGTTAAACCTGAATGCCTTCACTCTTTTATGAGAACGGTTGTCCCAACGGATTTTATTGACCAGTCATCAAAAAAAAGACCCGGTTTCCATTGACGGAAACCGGGTCTTTTTACTTGGTTCAATCGCGACCATACTCTTTTAGGTTGAGACGGTTGATTGCGCGTTTCAATGAAAGCTCAGCGCGTTTGAACTCAAGATCTGATAATTTCGTGTCCTGGAGACGACGTTCTGCACGGACTTTTGCAGCAGAGGCGCGGTCATAATCGACCTTATCCGCTGCTTCAGCCGTTTCCGCAAGAACCGTCACTGTATCCTGGCGCACTTCCATAAAGCCACCGCTGATAGCGATCAACGTGCGTCCGCCATCTTCGTGGCGCAACTTCAAGATGCTGATGTCGAGTGGTGTTACGAGCGGTACGTGGTGCGGGAGAACCCCGATCTCACCAGATATCGTTTTCGCAACGACCATACGGACATCGCCATCATACACTTCGCCATCCGGGGTGACGATATTGACATGAAGTGTGTTCATCTCAAGTCCCCCTTATGCTTTGTCACTTAGACAAGCGTCTTCGCTTTTTCAATCGCATCTTCGATCGGACCGACGAGACGGAATGCTTCTTCCGTCAAATCATCGTGTTTCCCACCGAGGATTTCTTTGAAGCCGCGGATCGTGTCCTTAACCGGGACGTACGATCCTGTTTGTCCTGTGAACTGCTCAGCTACGTGGAAGTTCTGCGACAAGAAGAACTGGATACGACGCGCACGGTGTACAGTCAATTTGTCTTCTTCAGACAACTCGTCCATACCGAGGATTGCGATGATATCTTGAAGTTCTTTGTAACGCTGAAGTGTTTCCTGAACTTGACGTGCTACGCCGTAATGCTCTTCGCCGACGATTTCCGGTGAAAGGGCACGTGATGTAGAAGCAAGTGGATCCACGGCAGGATAGATCCCCATCTCAGAGAGACGGCGCTCAAGGTTCGTCGTTGCATCTAAGTGAGCAAACGTCGTCGCAGGAGCCGGGTCAGTATAGTCATCGGCTGGTACATAAACCGCTTGGATCGATGTAACCGAACCTTTGTTTGTTGACGTGATACGCTCTTGGAGCATACCCATCTCTGTAGCAAGTGTCGGCTGGTAACCAACGGCAGATGGCATACGACCGAGAAGGGCCGATACCTCTGAACCTGCTTGTGTATAACGGAAGATGTTATCGACGAAGAGAAGAACGTCTTGTCCCTGCTCATCACGGAAGTATTCCGCCATCGTCAAACCAGTCAAGGCAACACGAAGACGTGCGCCCGGCGGCTCGTTCATCTGACCGAAGACCATCGCCGTTTGTTTGATAACGCCTGAATCCGTCATCTCATGGTACAAGTCATTACCTTCACGCGTCCGCTCACCAACACCTGCGAATACCGAGATACCGCTGTGCTCTTGCGCGATGTTGTTGATCAATTCCTGGATGAGGACGGTCTTACCTACACCGGCACCACCGAAGAGACCGATCTTACCACCCTTGATGTAAGGCGCGAGTAAGTCAACGACTTTAATTCCTGTTTCGAGGATTTCAACTTTTGTTGAAAGGTTATCAAACGTCGGTGCTTTTTTGTGGATCGGAAGACGTTCCACGCTTGCATCGAGTTCTTTTTCATCAATTGGGTTACCGAGTACGTTGAAGACGCGACCAAGCGTTGCTTCTCCGACAGGTACCGAGATTGGAGCACCAGTGTCCAGTACTTCCACTCCACGGCGTACACCATCCGTAGAATCCATCGCAATGGTACGGACGACATCGTCACCAAGGTGCAAGGCGACCTCAAGCGTCAAGTCGATAGCCACTTCTTCTACTGTTTGCGGCGTATATTGAATACGAAGCGCGTTGTAGATGTTCGGCAAGTGTCCGTCGAACTTAACGTCGATGACAGGTCCCATGACCGCGACGACGCGGCCTTTTAAACCGAGTTCGTTCATCGTGTTTCCTCCTAGCTATCATTACGCCGAGTGGATTACTGCTGGGCAGCGGCTCCACTGACGATCTCTGTGATTTCTTGCGTGATTGCAGCTTGTCGAGCCCGGTTGTAGACGAGAGTCAATCGACCGATCAAGTCATCTGCGTTATCTGTCGCACTTTGCATTGCTGTCATACGTGACGCATGTTCTGCTACTTTCGCGTCAAGAAGCGCACCGAAAATCAAGCTCTCCGCATAACGCGGAAGGAGTTCAGAAAGGATTTGTTCCTCACTTGGCTCGTACTCATAAGTCGTCGAAGACGAAGCTTCGATTTCTCCGAGTGGGAGAAGGGTTTCGACTTTCACTTCCTGGCTGATGACAGACATGAAGTGGTTGTAGCACAGCTTGAGTTCGTCGATTTCGCCGAGCGTGAACGCACTCACTGTACGCTTCACGATTTCTGCGACATCGACATACGAAGGAGAATCGTTTAGTCCTGTGATCGCGTCCGTGACCGTGATTCCGCGTGAACGGAAGAACTGGACACCGACTTTACCGACCACGAACAAGACGTAACTGTCCGTAGTATGCTTTTCATTGATTTCCCGGTAGACTTCACGCAGCACGTTGGCGTTATATGCACCAGCTAAGCCGCGATCCGATGTGATGACGATATAGCCTGTCTTTTTGACAGGACGTTTTTCGAGCATCGGATGGCTAGCACCTGTCGTGCCATTCGCAATGGTTCCGAGCACTTCCTGCATTTTCAGCATGTAAGGCTGGAACTTCGCGCTATGTGCTTGAGCGCGGTTCAGTTTCGACGCCGAAACCATGTTCATCGCTTTCGTGATCTGTTTCGTACTTTTCGTCGAGTTGATCCGCATTTGTATCTCGCGCAACGATGCCATTTCGATTCACCACCTTGTTAGTATCAAGAGCGTCCGGCCGAGCCTAAGAGAAACCTCTTAGACAGTCGGCTGGAACGTTTTCTTAAATTCTGAGATTGCAGTAACGATTTCTTCGTCAGCTGGAAGGTTACCTGTTTTACGGATCTCATCGCAAAGTTGTTTGCGGTTTTGATCGAGCCAAAGGTTGAGTTCCTTTTCAAAACGACGAATATCTGAAACGGCAACATCATCAAGGTGACCACGAGTCAAGGCATAGATGATGATGACTTGCTTATCGACAGTCAACGGTTGGTTGAGATCCTGTTTCAGAACCTCTACTGTCCGCTCACCACGGTTAAGCTTCGATTGTGTCGCTTTATCAAGGTCAGATCCGAACTGTGAAAAGGCTTCTAACTCACGGTAAGAGGCGAGGTCAAGACGGAGCGTACCCGCTACCTTCTTCATCGCTTTTACTTGAGCCGAACCACCTACACGCGATACCGAGAGACCCGGGTTGATCGCTGGACGGACACCTGAGAAGAAGAGATCCGATTGAAGGAAGATTTGACCATCCGTGATTGAGATTACGTTTGTCGGGATGTAAGCCGAGATATCCGACGCCTGTGTCTCGATGAACGGAAGTGCTGTTAAGCTACCGCCACCCAGTCCGTCATTCAATTTCGCTGCACGCTCAAGGAGACGTGAGTGAAGGTAGAAGACATCACCCGGGTAGGCTTCGCGGCCTGGTGGACGCTTCAGAAGAAGCGAAAGCTCACGGTATGCCGCTGCTTGTTTTGAAAGATCATCATAGATGACAAGAACGTGCTTGCCGAGATCCATGAAGTGTTCACCCATCGCTACACCAGCGAATGGTGCGAGGTAAAGAAGTGGCGCCGGCTGTGAAGCTGCTGCCGAAACGACGATCGTGTAATCAAGTGCACCGTTTTTACGGAGTGTCTCAACAACACCACGGACCGTTGATTCTTTTTGTCCGATTGCGACGTAGATACAGATCATGTTTTCTTCTTTTTGGTTGATGATCGTATCGATGGCGATCGACGTCTTACCCGTCTGACGGTCACCGATGATCAACTCACGTTGGCCGCGACCGATTGGAACGAGGGCATCGATTGCCTTGATTCCCGTCTGAAGTGGTTCGTGAACCGATTTACGTGCCATAACACCAGAAGCTTTACGCTCGATTGGGTTATAGTGTTCTGTTTCGATTGGACCAAGACCATCGATCGGCATACCGAGCGGGTTGACGACACGTCCGAGGAGTGCGTCTCCTGTTGGTACTTCCATGATGCGGCCCGTACGGCGAACAGAGTCGCCTTCTTTGATTTCAAGGTAGTCACCAAGAATGATGATACCGACGTTGCCTTCTTCTAAGTTTTGCGCCAAGCCCATTGTGCCGTTAGCGAATTCTACGAGCTCTCCCGACATGACGTTGTCGAGTCCGTGTGCACGAGCGATACCATCACCGATTTGGATGACTGTACCTGTCTCGTTCACTTCCATCGTAGAACCGTACTGCGCGATACGCGCTTTAAGCAGGGCGCTGATTTCTTCAGCTCTAATGCTCATGCGTTTCACCCCTATTTTCTTACGCTTTTAACAGCTCACGCTCAAGTCGCGTTAGTTTCGTTTCGATCGTGCCATCATATGTCGTGTAACCGATTTGAACACGAAGTCCACCGATTACGTTCGTATCAACAACATTTTCTACTTCAAGCGTTTTACCTGATTTTTGGCCAAACGTTTCTTTCACATTCGTGAGTTCTGCGTCTGACAGTTTGTATGCACTTGTTACGATTGCTGTCGCAACGTTACGGTGCTCATTTAACAACGCAATGAAATGCTCCGGCAATGATAATACTTCCGCCGCGCGGTCGTTTTCGACCATGACGAGGATCGTATTCAAGACAATCGTGTTGAAGCCTGTGAAGCTCGTATGAAGTACTTGCTTCAGCTCTTCTGCAGAAATCGATGGGTTGTCTAACACCGATGCGAGCTCTGGTGTTGCGTGGAGCACTTCGCCGAGCGTTCGCACATCAGCTTCTGCTTGTTCGAGCACATGGTGCTCAAGTGCAAGATCGAAGAGCGCTTTTGCGTAGCGTCCCGCTACGTGGTCACGCATTAGTTCGTGCCCTTAGTGTCAGCAAGGAATTGATCGACGAGTGCACGTTGTGCTGCTTCGTCTGTCGCAAGCTGTGTTTTCATGACGTGGCGTGCTGCAGCGATTGCTTGAAGAGCAACATCGTTCTTCAAAGCAGCTTGTGCTTCAGCGCGTTCACGTTCGATTGCACGGCGGGCTTCTTCCTTGCTCAATTCTGTTTCAACACGTGCCTGCTCCATCGCACGTGCTTGTTCTGCCTCAGCTTGACGGCGTGATGCTTCTAAAAGGTCACGTGCTTCCGTACGTGCCTTGTTAAGTTCTGCTTGTTGTTGTTCTACGTAGACTTCAGCGTCTTTCCGGCTTTTTTCAGCCGAATTGATCTCGCTCGCCACATGCTCTTCACGCGCTTTCATCATGTTGATGAGCGGGCCCCATGCGAATTTCTTCAAGAGGATGAGGAGCAAGAGGAAAACGACGATCGTGACGATCATATTGGCAAGTAAGAGTTGGCTGCCTTCGCCGCCTGCCTCTGCCGCAAGATACGTGAGATTCATTCGATTACACTCCCCTCGTGGTTGGTCCTACTTCAATATCTACATAAGGGAGCCAAAGCTCCCGTGACGGTTCACTCTTGCTGAACGAATAACGCCCTATGTAGCTCAGTTCTTTGTACGTAAGATTAAATACGGATTAAGAGTTGAGGAGAAGGAAACCGACCGCTACACCGATGATTGGAAGTGCCTCAACGAGACCGATACCGATGAACATTGTTTGACGAAGTTCGTTTTTGAGTTCTGGCTGACGTGCTTGTCCTAATACTGTACCGTTTACGATAAGACCGTTACCGATACCTGCGCCAAGTGCGCCGAGTCCGATGATGATCGCTGTTGCAATAAGTTCCATGATGAATTGCCTCCCTAGATTGTGTTCGAAATTTGGTCGTACCGTTATCGGAAAAGCAGATGCTTTACCTTCGAATTAATGGTCGTGCGCTGCCTTATGCCCGATGTAAACCATCGTTAAGATAAGGAAGATATACGCTTGGATTGCTCCGATGAAGAGCGAGAATCCTTGCCAGATAATCATTGGGATCGCTGACAGGATGACACCGACTGGTCCGAAGAATTGGAAATCGTTCGTTCCAGAGATGATTCCGATCGAGAGAATGATACCAATCATGATCTCACCCGCGAAGATGTTACCGTAAAGACGAAGACCAAGTGTCAACGTGTTTGCGAACTCCTCGATGATGGTGATGATGAACATCGGCGTCATAAACGTTTTCGCATAAGCGCCGAAGCCGCGCATTTTCACACCGTAATAATGGCTCATGACCACTACCATAGATGAAAGTGCAAGTGTCACGTACGGATCCGCAGTTGGTGAGTTGAACCAAATGTAGTGACCCGTCACAACGTTAAAGGGAAGACCCATTAAGTTGGACACGATGATGAATAGGAACAGTGTCATTCCGAAAGTTAGGAAGCGACCCCCTGTTTTCCAGTCCATCGTACTGCTGATGATTCCGCGAACGAATTCGAGGAATAACTCCAGCGTGTTTTGAAAACCGGTTGGCTTCATCGCAAGACGTCGCGTACCGGCCACGGCAATCAGGAAAACGAGAGCAGCTGCAATCAGCACTGTGATCAAGTTTGTCCAACTACCGTACAGAACGAAGTCGCCCCAGAGTGGGATTTCGTAAAGTGGCATTTCGTGGTTCATTTGACTATTCACCTCTTTTCCCGCTTAAGTTCGTGAGTAAAAAACTCACAAAATTGTATGACGTGGCCGGCGAGAAGGCCTATTACCACCGCAGTTAATGACAATTCGGTTTCATACTTCAAACCGATCATCACACAGAGTACCGCGACCGCCATGCGTGATACGGTCCCTCGAGACATTGGCTTACGCCCCCGCTCGATTACACGATACATTCGATCGACGCTTAATCGCTGAAGCGTCAAAATCATGAAGCTACCTGCCCCACCTAATGCCAGCCCATAAATCACTGGATCACTCGGATAACCGACAAGTAACAGGACGGCAAGGATTCCATAGTAGAGTCCGAACCATCTTAAGTACGCACGATACAACGCATCTTGAAGGATGATGTTCATGTCTTGTCTCCTAACAAGTGCCTGATCATTGCGATCATGCAGAGAATTCCGATGAAAATCCCGATGAACACTGAAAACGTCGCGCCCATCTTTTGCCACCAGTCCTGCTGTTCCCCATAGTTCCCAACAAGAAAGCCGATGACGATCGGTGCGGCAAGTGCCGTCGAAATTTGCGAGGCCATGACCATACTCGTCGCGAGCCCTTTTTGGCGCACTAGAGACGACCCCCTTTTCCCAGTTGTGAGCTCTTTTTCTTTCCCACAATTTGCGGATTTTCATACTAGTCAAGAATACAATGAGAACCATTTCATAGTCAAATGAATTCACAATTAAAATGGAGCGTCAAAACCATTGTATATCAACAATTGATAAGGTTTTCACAGAGGTATCCCATGCCACTCTTTTCACGAAGATGTGAAGAAAATATGTAGTGCTATCAACGTTTAGCGAGATGGTTCACTAGGTGAACAAAACCATTGAACAGTAACGTTATATCGTGTTTCGGAATGAGAAACAAGTCGTCTAAATTTGATTTGTGTCGATTTTGTGAAAAAACAATTTTTATTCACAATTGTAAACGCTTCCGTTTCGGGACGAAAAAACGCCTCTGACATCTGTTTGTAACAACTACGGCGGACGATTTCCAATTGGTCTCGTGTGTCCGTTGTCACAGCGTAAAATGTCATCGGTCGTTTTGTCGTTTCGAGGTCATATGTCAGCTATTTTTAACAAAAACCATATATTCATTTCTATAGGTGAGTGACTTGACCTCGCTTTCTCATCTCGCTTTCCTCGGGCAAAACGCAAGTCGCATCGGTCAAAATCATCCTGCTTCCATCACTGAATCAAGATCAGAACATCGAGTGATTCACCTGTCATGAACGTTCATGAAGAATAACTCGTGTCACAAACTAGTTTGCCCGAAACGGTTCTACTACCGGTCCTTGATTAAAATGTTGCAAAATCGCCGCCGCAATCCGTTCTGAGGCATGACCGTCCCCGTATGGATTCGAGGCCCGGGCCATCTTCTTATACGCCGCTTCGTCTTCAAGCAACTCGCTCGCCAGACGGTAAATCGTTTCTTCATCCGTTCCGGCCAGCTTCAACGTTCCCGCTTTGACGCCTTCCGGACGTTCCGTCGTATCGCGTAAGACGAGAACCGGCACACCGAGTGACGGGGCTTCTTCCTGAACGCCGCCGGAATCCGTCAAAATGAGATGGGCCCGGCTGGCAAAGTTATGGAAGTCAAAGACGTCAAGCGGTGGAATCAAGGTGATGCGGTCGTGTCCTCCAAAAACATCATTCGCTGCTTCCTGGACGACCGGATTCAAGTGGACCGGGTAGACGACATGAATATCCGGGTGGTCATCGACGAGACGCCGGATCGCCCGGAACATCTGATGCATCTTCGTACCGAGATTTTCACGCCGGTGGGCCGTCATCAGGACGAGTCGTTTCGAACCGATCTGTTCGAGGACGGGATGGACGTAATCCGGTTGGACCGTCGTTTGCAGGGCATCGATCGCCGTATTTCCGGTCACGAAAACGCCCGCATGTCGGTTTTCCGACGCTAAATTCGCCGCTGCCTGCTCGGTCGGTGCAAAATGCAAGTCGGCCAGCGTCGAGGTCAACTGCCGGTTCACTTCTTCCGGGAACGGTGAGTACTTGTCATATGTACGAAGCCCAGCTTCGACATGACCGACGGCAATCTGGTTGTAGTAGGCAGCGAGACTTCCGACAAACGTCGTCGTCGTGTCGCCATGAACAAGAACAAGATCAGGTTTTACTTCCTTCATGACGGCGTCGAGCCCTTCAAGACCTCGCGTCGTGATATCGACCAAGGTCTGCCGTGCTTTCATGATGTTCAAGTCGTAATCGGGCGTAATCTCGAACAGCTCCAAGACTTGATCGAGCATCTCCCGGTGCTGGGCTGTGATCGTGACATGGACATCAAACGCAGGATTGTTCTTTAAGACGTTGACGAGCGGTGCCATTTTGATGGCTTCCGGTCGTGTGCCGAAAATCGGCATGACTTTGATGGGCATACGGACTTCCTCCTTCTTGCTTCTGTTTTCATTAAAACATATTCCATGTCACGTGCACAGTGCACGTCCGTGACGAGTTTACAAAAAAAGACGCTCCCTTCGCAGGAAGCGCCTTTGATTCTGCCGGTTACTTTGTACCAAACAGACGGTCACCCGCATCCCCGAGTCCAGGAACGATGTAACCATGGTCATTTAATTTCTCATCGAGTGCCGCGAGATAGATATCGACATCCGGATGCTCTTCCTGAATGCGTTTGACGCCTTCAGGTGCTGCGCAGAGGCACGCGAGCTTAATGCTTTGTGCGCCTTGTTTCTTTAAAGAGGAGATTGCGTCAGCAGCAGAACCGCCTGTCGCAAGCATTGGATCAACGACGACGAAATCGCGTTCTGCGACGTCTGTCGGTAATTTGAGATAGTATTCTGTCGGCTCAAGTGTTTCCGGATCACGGTAAAGACCGATATGCCCTACTTTGACGTTCGGCATCATCCGAAGCATTCCGTCGACCATCCCAAGACCGGCACGAAGGATCGGAACGATCCCCAGTTTCTTGCCCTCGATCATCTTTTGCGTCGTTTTCGTGACCGGTGTCTCGATTTCAACGTCGGTAAGTGGAAGGTCACGCGTGAGTTCATATGCCATCAATGAAGCCACTTCGTCGACAAGCTCCCGGAATTGTTTCGTTCCTGTTTCGACTTTACGCATGATCGTCATCTTGTGCTGAATCAATGGGTGATCAAATACATGTACTTTACTCATTGTTTTGCATCTCCTCTCCATTCTCTTTTCGCATTGTACTCTAAAAAGCGACCGCTTGGGAACTGTTTTCTTCGAATCAATCCCCTAGCGTACTCTTCCCTTCCAGGATTGCCTTCGCAGCATAAGACCATTCGTTGTCCGGTTGTTTCGCTAATTCCTGTAACGTCGTTTTATAGTTTCCGACTTTATTTTTTTGTTCGTAAACAGCCTGCATCCATAAGACATCACTCATGTAACCGGATTCCGGAAAGTCATTCCGGTAGGCCATGTAGTCACTTTGTTTTGTTTCCTTCAGCTTTCCGGCTGCAATCAACTTATAGAAACGCGCCATACCGGCTGTCTCTTTATTCGTCAGGACATTTCCGGTCAATAGTTGGTTCGCCGTTTCATACTCTTTGGACTGAACAGAAGAGACTGCCTCTTTAAGGGCTTGCTTCGGGTCCTTCGTTGACGCCTGCGGCTCCTCTGTTTGCTTTTCTTTCGATTGATCGGCTTTAGGCTTTTGGGTTTCCGTCTTTTTTGCTTCAGACGTCGCCAGCTTCTCATTTTTTTGCTTCAACTGTTCGACTTCTTTTTCTAAAGACGCCAGCTTTTGTTCGACGTTCGTTTGTTCCGAAACTTTTTTCGGCGCAGCTTCCTCGGAAAAATCAAATTGAGTGACCCCGATGACGAATAGACCGGCTACGACGATCCCGCCTAACCACAACGGATTGGAATGAAGATTTTTTTTCCATGGCTTGAGTTGCGGATGGTTTTGTACCGCAGCAGGAAAGGTCGAGAAGCGTTTTCGGATTAATCGTTTCCCGCCGATTTTTCCTGCAATCGCTAATCGATAACGGTAGATTTCTGCCGGTAACGGCAGGTTTTTCCATTGCATGAATCGTGCATCGGCCTGTTCATAAAAACCCGCTTGTTCCATGATGACAATTGCTTTGAAATCTTCAATCAGGCGTTTATAATCACGTTTTGATAAACTTTTATCTTCCAACCATTTCGTAATTTGTGCAGTATTAATCGTCTCTAGTTCCGACTGTATGAATTTAGATAAGTTCATCGTTTAAATCCACCCTTAGATTATTCGTGTTCAGTTCAGTATATCAAAAATACTGCTCTAACTTTTATTTTTAGTGTGAAAACAAAAGTCAGAGCAGTATCCTGTTTTAATTGATTTCTTGAATCTGTCCATCTTCCATCCGCAAAATACGGTCACAATACGTCAGCATCCGTTCGTCATGGGTGATGACGATGACGGTTTTTCCGTACTGATGTGCCTGCTTACGCAACAATTCCATCACCTGTTGTGCGTTTTGATAATCAAGGCTCGCCGTCGGTTCGTCCGCTAAGACGAGGCGTGGATCATTGACGAGGGCGCGGGCAATCGCCACCCGTTGCCGTTCCCCACCGGATAAGGCGTGGGGTAAGTGATCGTGTCTATCGTGTAAGCCAAACACGTCTAATCGGGCAGCAGGATCAATCGTTCGACCTGCTTCTTCCGCTACGAGCTCGAGTTGTTCTGCTGCCGTCAGAAACGGAACGAGGTGTGACTCTTGGAAGATGAAGCCGATTTCTTCGAGTCGCATCTGACGTCGTCCCTCGTCCGATGTATCACTGACATTCGTGCCATCAAACTGAATCACACCACTGGAAGGCGTCTGCAGTAGACCAAGCAATTGGAGTAACGTGCTTTTGCCACTTCCACTCGGTCCGACGAGGGCAATCAGCTCACCTGTCTCAGCTTCAAATGAGATGTCGTGCAGAACCTTCATCTCTCCATACGTTTGTTCGACGTGCGTCATCTTAATCATCCCGTCATTCCTCCCATCGCATCAGCCGGCTCGAGTTTTTTCAAGGCACGTAACGGAATCAATCCACCGAGTAAGGCGGTCACGACAATCAAACCCCCATATCCGAAACTCGTTGCCCATTCAAACCGGAACGGTAAATCGTCCGGCAAGAGCTGACCGATCGTCCAGGTCAAAAGCAGACTGATTAAAAACGAGACGGCCGTCAAAACAAATATTTGCAAGACGAGTCCTTGTCCGATCGTTCGTGTCCGGATCCCGATCGCTTTTAAGATGCCGAGCTGTTTCATCTTCTGCATCGTCAAGATGTAGAAAAAGGCGGTCAAAATCAGGGAACCGATCAAGACGAGGGCAACCCGCATCATTTGGAATGAATTTTGTTCTGCCGCATAACCGGGCACTTGCTCGACGATCTGTTGTTTCGTGTACGTCGCAAGGTCCGACTGGATCGGAACCTGACTGAGGAACGCTGACACATAACTTGTCTTCATCTTGTGTTGCCATGTGTTCCACGTCTCGAGTGTCGTCCAGAGAACCGGTGCATGACTGTACCGTCCATCGCTGACCGTCCCGACGATTTCAAACGTCGTCTTCGTCCGGAAGTCCGTGATCGTATCACCAACTTTTGTTCCGCTTTGTTTTGCATACTCCGTATCGACCAAGACTTGTCTCGTCTTCAATTCCGACAATTGGCTTGGTCCATAGGTCGTGTCGGCTGGAGACGCAAATACCGTCACATCATCTTTTGTGCCATTCTTTTTCTCAAGGACCATACTTTGGACCCCTAACGCTTCCGTTCCGGACGGCTGATCGGCTTGATCTAAAAACGATCGTGTCAGTTGTCCTTCGGCGTCTTGGCTGAGCGCCATCTGTTCGACCGGTAAGTTCCGGACGACGGCCCCGTTATCATACGCCAGTCCGTCCGCAAGACCGGAAATCATTAAAATCAATAAGACGATCAAGGTCGTCACGATTGCCATCAAGGTGAACCGTTGTTTCATCCGAATTAATTCACGCCACCCCATCTTCATCTGTTATCCCTCCTGCTTGTTCATTACAAGTCTTATCTTAGAGGGGGAAGATGAACGGAACATGAACAAGTTACTCGGCTCGGGGAAAAGTTAAGACAAACGTCGTTCCGATTCCAAGTGTCGACTCGATAAAGACCTCTCCACCGAGTTGATGGATCGTTTCCTGCACGATCGCAAGACCGAGTCCCGTCCCGGCCGCCCCGCGCGCCGCGTCTCCCTGATAAAATCGTTCGAAGGCATGTTCGATCATGTCAGGCGTCATCCCTGGTCCTTCATCCCTGATCCGGACCGTAACCGTCTTTCCTGTGGTCTCGGCTTGAATCGAAATCAGTTGTCCGTCGGTCGAGACATGCAGTGCATTGCGGATGATGTTGTGGAAAATATGGTCCAGTGCCAGCTCGTTCGCAAGGATACGCGTCCCGTCCGGTACATCCAGCGCGACGGCAACCCCTTGTTCGTCCAGTTGATAGCTGAGTGTCTGTAACGTCGACTGAATGGCGTGACCAAGCTCCATCGGACTCCGTGTCAGTTGCCGTCCTTCGTCTAGTCGGGCGAGTACAAGCAGTTGCCGTGTCAGTTCCGCCATCCGCGTTGCTTCCTGACCAATCGTCACCAGTTTCGCCCGGTCGTCCGGTTGCACCGTCTGTTCAAGTTGTCCGGCGTACCCTTTGATCGTCGTCAGTGGGGATTGGAATTCGTGGGAGACATTCGCGACAAACGTTTTTCGTTCCGCATCGGATTTTGCGACGGCTTGCGCCATCTCGTCAAACCGACGCGACAGTTCCCCGATTTCATCCTGTCCCGTCGTCGCGACCGCGACGGAATAATCTCCCGTCGTCATCTGTTGTGTCGCTTTCGTCAATCGTTTGATCGGACGGACGAGATAACGAATTGAAAAGACAAGCAGCAGAAAACTGATCAGGACGAGTAACCCGAGAAAGGCACCGACGAACAAATGCAACTCACGAATCTGCCGGCTTAAATCAGGACGGATGAAAACAGCGTCCGTTCCCGTGTCTGTTTGTAAGGCCGCGCCATACGTATTGATGACTTCGTTATCAAACAGTCCGAGTAAAAACAGATGAAACGGATACTCCCGCATCCCTTGATAGACTTGACCGTCCCGAACCATCTCGACGATGTCAGGTGCGATCGTCTCATCCCGAAACGGATTACCGTAGCGCTCGATTTCTCCTGTATCCGAGACGACATATAATTGAAAGCCGGTCGCACTCAGCATTTCGTAAAACGAGTCGATCTGTTGGTCCCCATGTTGTTCATAATAGGCAAAAGACGTCTGAACCGCCTCTTCGACCTTTTTACTATAAGAAGCTTGTAAGATGGTGTAATACAACAGATTACTGATCAATAAAGCAATCAAGGCCGAGCCCAGCAAGACGAGGCAAACGAGACCAACAATCTTCGTATATAACGATTTCATGACTGGGTCTCCAATCGGTAGCCGAGTCCGCGGACCGTCCGGATCTCGATCGCGTCCGTTCCTTCCAAGCGACTCCGCAGTCGTTTGATATGGACGTCAATCGTCCGGTCGTCCCCCATGAAGTCGAGTCCCCAGACGTGTTCAATCAATTCCTCGCGACTGAAAACCCGTCCCGGAAAACTGGCCAGCTGGTGCAACAGTTCAAATTCACGCCGGGGAATCGTCAGTTGGGTCGTGCCGATCATCAGCTGTTGGCTCCGTTTATCGATCGTGACGTCACCAAACCGAATGACGGGCATGCCCGCTTTTTGATAACGCCGCGCGACGGCATGAAGACGAAATACCAATTCTTCCGGATCAAACGGTTTCGTGATGTAGTCGTCCGCTCCGGCTGTAAATCCCTCCCGTTTATCCGTCAGCTCGCCGAGTGCTGTCAGCATCAAAATCGGAATTTCCTGACTTGCTCGTAACAGAGCGCATAATTCAAAGCCGCTTCGTCCCGGGACCATCACATCGAGAACCGTGGCTTCAAATACCTCTTCTCCGATCCAACGTGCTGCTTCGTTGCCATCCGCCGTCGCCCGGACACCGTGTCCATCCGCTTCAAGCGTTTCACAAATCAGTTGCTGGATGTTTGGATCATCTTCGACTACTAGGATTTTCATGGTGTGTTCCTCCTTTTCGAATCCAACCGGCTGCATCAGAAAAACCACCCCGCACTTCTCATCGTTCGAAAAGGTCGAGGTGGTCTTGAGGCATCCGAAACTTAACCGCGTTCCGGGTAAAGCGGGAAACGACCTGTCAAAGCCACGACTTGCTTGTGGGCACTTGTCAGTGTTTCGTTGTCTTCTGGATTTTTCAGAACAAGCTCGATCAGTTCTGCGATCTGTTTCATCTCGGGTTCTTTGAAACCACGTGATGTCATCGCCGCCGTTCCGATCCGGATGCCGCTCGTGACGAACGGACTTGCCGGGTCAAACGGAATCGTATTTTTATTAACCGTGATGCCGGCTTCGTCCAGCGCATGTTCCGCCAGCTTCCCTGTGATGCCAAGCGGTTGCAGGTCGACGAGCAACAGGTGGTTGTCCGTGCCGCCCGAGACGATCCGCAGACCGCGTGCCGTCAACTCTTCTCCGAGGACTTTTGCGTTCGTGACGACTTGTTGGATATAGTCCTTGAAGTCCGGTGCCAGTGCTTCCGCGAACGCAACGGCTTTCGCTGCGATGACGTGCATGAGTGGGCCACCTTGGATCCCCGGGAAAATCGATTTGTCGATTGCTTTTGCATGTTCTTCTTTACAAAGAATCATTCCACCACGTGGTCCACGAAGTGTCTTATGCGTCGTCGTCGTGACGAAATGCGCATGTTCGACCGGGTTCGGGTGAAGACCTGCTGCGACGAGTCCTGCAATATGCGCCATGTCGACCATCAAATAAGCGCCGACGCTGTCCGCGATTTCACGGAATCGTTTGAAGTCGATGACGCGCGGATAAGCCGATGCTCCCGCAACAATCAGTTTAGGTTTGTGTTCTTCCGCAAGCTTCGCGACGACATCGTAATCGATCATCTCTGTTTCTGGATCGACGCCGTACTCGACGAAGTTATATTGAACACCGGAGAAATTCACAGGACTACCGTGTGTCAGGTGACCACCGTGTGAGAGGTTCATCCCGAGGACGGTATCACCTTGGTCAAGAATCGTGAAGTAGACAGCCATGTTGGCTTGTGCACCTGAGTGCGGCTGCACATTGACATGTTCCGCTCCGAAGATCGCTTTTGCGCGGTCGCGTGCCAAGTTTTCTGCTAAATCGACGAATTCACAACCTCCATAATAACGACGGCCCGGGTAACCTTCTGCGTATTTGTTGGTCAGCACGCTGCCTTGAGCTTCCATGACAGCTTGTGAGACAAAGTTTTCTGAAGCGATCAACTCGATATTATCGCGTTGACGTCCTAGTTCCTTGCGCATGGCCGAAAAGAGTTCCTCATCTTGCTGTTTCAGATACGTAAGCGGTGTTTGTTCCATCTGAATTCCCCCATTCATTTCGATAGGACTATCTTAACACGAATAATTGATCACGTGCATCCTCTAAAAACACATTAAAAAAGCAAGGGGAGTGCAACCCCTTGCGCAAATCATTCGTATTTAGCGCGAGCGCCACCAATCAGTTTTGGTCGTGTGACGGCGGCCGTCACGTGCGCTTCACCGATTTCACGGTGCGGCAGACGAACCGGAATCGCGACCGGTTTCAAATGCATCCCGATGAACGTATCGCCGATATCGATGCCGGCATCCGCCTGAATCGTCTCGACGACGACCGGAGCAGAAAACCGTTGATAAGCGACACTTGCCATCGAGCCACCGGCTTCCGGCACTGGGACGACCGTCACGGCTTCAAGTCCTAAACGTTCGACGATTTGCCGCTCCAGTGTCAACGCACGGTTGATGTGTTCACATCCTTGAAACGCAAGATCGACTTGATGCGAACGACGGAATGCGTCGAACACGTCAAACAATGCTTCTGCGATTTCAGGTGAACCGGCCTTACCGATCTGTTTGCCGATGACTTCGCTTGTCGAACAACCAATCACAAGCAATTTTCCTTTG
The DNA here is from genome assembly GCF_018618815.1 of Exiguobacterium sp. s128. NCBI lineage: Bacteria > Bacillati > Bacillota > Bacilli > Caryophanales > Exiguobacterium > Exiguobacterium sp. s128. Next base: position 55,000 of record NZ_JACSMT010000015.1, read on the forward strand.
AGGGGAAAACGTTCATTCAGCTCGGTCAACGAAGCCTCCAGATTTTGTTTGATTTGTTCTATATCCATTTACTTCACCTCATAATCCGAGATTTTGCAGACACGGTTTTCGTGACGTCCGCCTTCAAACTCGGTCTCAAGCCAAATCTTCGCGATATCACGCGCAAGACCCGGTCCGATGACACGTTCGCCCATCGTCAAGATATTCGAGTTGTTGTGCTGACGTGTCGCTTTTGCGCTGAACGTATCATGGACGAGTGCTGCCCGGATGCCTTTGACTTTGTTCGCAGCGATACCGATTCCGATCCCCGTCCCGCAAATTAAAATCCCGCGGTCGAATTCACCGTTCGCGACCGCTTCCGCGACCGGAATCGCGACGTCCGGATAATCGATTGAGTCGGATGAATAGGTACCGAAGTCCGTATAATCCATTCCGAGCTCCTGTAAGAGTTCAGTCAGTTCTGCTTTTAACTTAAAACCACCATGGTCTGCTCCGATTGCTACTTTCATTGTTACTATTCCCCCGTTTGTTTAGGTTGTTTTTTCGGAAGTTTCCGGTTGTCCGGTGCTTTTCTTCCGTTTCCGTTCTGCGTTAATTTTAACACAAGACGGTTGACGAGGGGTTCGAGTTCGTTTCGGACCTGCCGGTAGACATTCATCGATCCACCGTATGGATCATTGATGTCCCGTTCAAGTCCCGTCACGTATTCATACAGCGTAAACGTCCGGTCCTTCAGTTCCGGGTACCGCTCGCCGACTTCTTGCTTATGACTCCGTGTCATCGTCAAGATGATATCTGACCAACGTCCGAGGACGTCGTCAAACACTTGCGTATAATGTTCCAGCTCGATACCCCGTTCACGCAAGACCTGCAACGCGTTTTCAGAAGCATCAAATCCTTGCATCGAACGTAATCCAGCCGAACGGACATCAAATTCTTGATCAGCGACTTTTGAACGAAGTAACGCCATCGCCATCGGGCTTCGGCATGTGTTTCCTGTACAGATAAACAATACACGACGTGTGCTCATCTCAGTATCCTCCTTCTTTACGGGCGAATGATCCGACCACCTGCTGCCTTATGGAGCCGATTTCGGACTGCTAGCCCAACCCCTTCTTCTGATAGGTCTCGTACAAAAATCTGATCTACCGTCGTCTGATCAAACCGCCGTAAACAATCGTAAAGACGTTGCGCTGCCGTTTCCATCGTTGAACCGAGGAAACAACGGACATCCGCTTCGATGTCTTCTCCGTCAAAGAGAATGACGCCTGTCTTTTGTCCAGTTTGGCGTGCTTCATCGATGAGTTGTTGCAGGAATGAGAGGTCGCCCACTACGACGGACAATGTTGCTTCCGGTGCGTAGTGCGTGTACTTCATGCCTGGTGCCTTCGGTGTCTGGTTCTTCATCGATAAGGCAGGATCGAGTGCCACCGTGCCGATCACTGCTTCAATCTGTTCGCGTGTCACACCGCCCGGCCGTAAAATCACCGGTGGATTCGCTGTACAGTCGATGACCGTCGATTCTACACCAATCCCGGTTTCCCCTCCATCGACGATTGCGGCGATGCGTCCCGAGAGGTCATGTGCGACGTGCGCAGATGACGTCGGTGAGGGTTTACCGGATCGGTTGGCACTCGGTGCGGCAAGACCCAGTCCGGTCGCTTCGATCAATTGAAGCGCGAGCGGATGGTCCGGCATCCGTAATCCGATCGTATCCAGTCCTGCGGTGACGAGTGAGGACGCGCTCCCGTTTGAATCCAAAATGATCGTCAAGGCACCCGGCCAAAACGTATCCATCAACTGGGTTGCGACATCCGGAATATGAGTGACGAACTGCTTTGCCTGTTCGATGGATGCGACATGGACAATCAACGGATTGTCGGAAGGTCGACCCTTCGCGGCGAAAATTCGCCGAACGGCCGTTTCATTCGTTGCGTCTCCCGCCAGACCATACACGGTCTCGGTCGGAATCGCGACGACCTCTCCTTCCAGTAACAGTCGTACCGCTTCATTTAATGTCTCTTGCTGAATCATTTCCGTCTTCACTCCGTACAATCCTTTCGTTCCGCATACACGATACGGTCTTTACCGTTTATATCTTTTAAAATACCCGTTTCCGCAGTTGGATAACGTTTTTTTAACATCATTTGCACTTCATTGCCTTGATTGTGTCCGATTTCAAACGCAATCAGTCGAAAATCGGCGCGTAAGACCCGGCTACTGTCCTCGATCAATCGGCGGTAAAACACTAAACCATCTTTTCCGCCAAACAACGCGAGGTGGGGCTCATGGTCAAACACGACATCACTGAGCAATTCATCTTCTTCAATATAAGGAGGATTCGAGACCAACACCCGGACCGAATGATCGGCGAGCGGTGCCAGTAAATCCCCTTCTAAAAACGTGACCTCTCCGCCAAGTGCCTGTTGGTTTTCTTTCGCGACGGCGATCGCATCCGCTGAAATATCGACCGTCGTGACGGGTTGCCCGAGTTCAAGCGCAATCGTCAGACAGATCGCTCCGCTTCCGGTTCCGATGTCGACGATTTCCCCTGCTTGAAACGATTCCCCTTGCAACCGTCCCGTTACGAATTCAATCAATTCTTCCGTTTCCGGTCGCGGAATCAGGACCGCGGGGGAGACACGAAAATCACGGCCGTAAAACGGCTGATATCCAATCAGGTGTTGGACAGGTACACCATTCAAATGGGCCAATACATATTCACTGAACAACAGGTCCTGTTCCGGTTCAAGCTCATCCGATAACCGGATCAATAATCCGGTCCGGTCGACCTGTAAGACGTGCATAAGTAACCATTCGGCACTCGAGGCCTCGCGTCCTGCCGTCACGAACATCGTTTGTGCCTGATTGAGTCGTTTTGCGATCCGCATCAGTTTGCCGCCTCCGATGCCCGCGCTTGATACTCCATGACGAGCGTGTCGATGACTTCATCCATCTCGCCTTGCAGAATCCGGTCGAGCTTCTGGATCGTCAGACCGATTCGGTGATCCGTCACCCGGTTTTGCGCAAAGTTATACGTCCGGATCCGTTCCGAACGGTCGCCCGTCCCGACCGCCGATTTTCGTTTTTCATCGTACTCGGCCTGTTGCTCGCGCTGAATCTTATCGTAGACGCGGGCCCGTAAGACCTTCATCGCTTTTTCTTTGTTTTTGATTTGTGATTTTTCATCCTGACAGCTGGCGACGATTCCCGTCGGTACGTGCGTGACACGGACGGCCGACTGAGTCGTATTGACTGACTGTCCTCCCGGTCCACTCGAGGTGAATGTATCGACACGGACGTCCTTGTCATGGATCTCGACTTCGACGTCTTCAGCTTCCGGCAAGACAGCAACGGTCGCGGTCGATGTATGGATCCGTCCGCCGGATTCCGTCGACGGGACACGTTGAACCCGATGCGCCCCATTTTCATATTTCAGCTTCGAGTAGGCACCGCTGCCCTTGACGATGAAGATGATTTCTTTATATCCACCGAGTTCAGTATAACTGGCATCGATGATCTCGATTTTCCAGTTTTGTTTTTCGGCGAACTTCGAGTACATCTTAAAGAGATCACCGGCAAACAATGCGGCCTCATCACCGCCGGCTGCTCCACGGATTTCGACGATGACGTTTTTATCATCGTTTGGATCTTTCGGCAGTAACAAGGCTTTTAATTTTGTCTCGAGTTCCTTGATTTCCGGCTCGAGGAGGGCGACCTCTTCTTTCGCGAGATCGCGCATCTCCGGATCCGTCAACATCTGACGCGCCTCCTGATACGACTCCATCTTGTCGCGGTAGATCCGGTAGACTTCGACGGTTGGTGCCAGCTGTGATTGTTCTTTTGACACCTCACGCAATTGATTTGTATCTTTAATGATGGCTGGATCCGCCAACAGGTCATTTAATTTTTCATAACGATCTTCCAGGGCACTTAATCGTTCTAACATCTTCGGTCATCCTTCCTGCTAGTTCTTCTGTCGTCAGTATAGCAAATATTCATGCGGACGTTATGCAGAAGAGCCGTTTCTTCTTCCTGATCAAGCTTCTTTTGATCGCAGATGGACGTCTATTGACTTCCGAAACGGAACTTCCTATAATTAGTGTACTAATTGAATTAATACACTTAAGGAGGTAATCGAATGTTTACGGTCGATCCAAAAAGTTCAGCACCGATTTATGAGCAGTTGGTCGCCCAAATCATCCGTGCGATTGCCCGTGGTCTGCTCCGGTCCGGTGAACAGATGCCGTCTGTCCGCGAACTCGCAAGCAACCTGCTCGTCAACCCGAACACGGTCTCCCGCGCTTATCAAGAACTCGAAAGCCGGAATTTCATCGTCACGATGCGCGGCAAAGGTTCGTTCATCTCTGACTTACCGCTGGAACAGGTCAAACGTGCCGCCATTCAGAGCCATGTGCAGACATTGTGCGTCGTCGCTGACGAACTATCGATATCAAACGAAGACTTGTATCAGTTACTGATTCAGACAAGGGAGGATTTATCATGTTGACCGTGTCTCACCTGACCAAACAGATTGATTCCAAAATGATTTATGAGAATGCCTCGTTTACATTACCCGCCGGTACGATCACGGCATTGATCGGACGCAATGGCGCCGGGAAGACGACGTTGCTCAAGACACTAGTCGGATCGCTCGAGCCGTCACGGGGAAAGGTCGAATGGAACCAGCAGTCGATCCACCATGTTCCGGCTGCACGACAACATCTGTTTTTAGTTCCGGACTCCGTCAGTGTCTACCGTCAGATGACGCTCGGCGAACTGATGGAATTTTATCAAGCCTTTTATCCGAACTTCGAACGGACCTATATCGAAAACTACTGCCGTTCGTCGAATCTCGATCGTGGACGTCGTGTGACCTCGCTCTCGAAAGGTCAGGCCCAGCTGTTTTTACTGCAGTTGGCATTCGCGACGAATGCTCCCGTCTTGTTGCTCGATGAGCCGACGGACGGTCTCGACCGGATCAACAAACGGGATTATCTGAAACAACTGGTCGCCTTGCTTGCGGAACGTCAGACGGCTGTTCTAATCGCTTCCCACCAACTCGAGGAACTGGATTCATTAGCCGACCGGGTGATGACGATCGAACACCATCTCGTCAAGGAACCGAAGTTATTAGATGAAGCAAAATCAAGTATGCAAAAATGGCAAGTCGTCTATGAAGTCATTCCCGAATTCCAACATAACGACGTTCACATCTTGTCGCAGACCGGACGTGTCGTCACACTGATCATCCGTTCGGAGGCAGGCGCAAAGTACGTCGAAGAGACCTCTCCGCTACTTAAGGATGCGTTACCGGTTCAAATGGAAGATTATTTTTTAGGCACGTTTGGAGGCGATCATCATGTATAAACAATTGATTCGGTATCACATCAAACAAGGGATTTGGCCCCTCGCCTCGTTTTTCCTACTGGCAGTCTTCAGTTATGGATTCGGCAGTTATACCGTCATCGATAACTTCGGTACGTATAACGGGATGGAGACAGAAGCGATTCAATCCGTTCTCGTCAGTCCAAGTTTTGCGGGATTCGGTGCCATCTTGATTGCCGTCTTCGCGATTTTGATGCTCGGACAAGAACGCGGCAGCGGTCGGAGCTTGATGTTACACGCTTTACCTATTAATAAGAAGACGCTCTACTGGGTCAAATGGGGACTTGGTGTCGTTGTCTTATTGGTTCTTCCATTGCTTGGTTTTTTTGTCAGTTGGCTCATCTTACAGGGGCTCGGTGGTATCAATCCGTTTGACTATGTGACGTTAACTGACCTGGCTTTCGACTTCCTCTCGTACTTCTTGTTTGATCTCGTCGTCTTTAGTATCTTTCTTTTGGCAGGAACCATTGCTGGCGATGTCATCGGACAACTGTTGCTCGGACTCTTTTTCCTGTTCTTGAACTACCTAACGTTTTTCGCCATCATGGCGGTCGTGACGCTTGGACTAGGACAGACTGAAGAAGACGGTTCCTTGTTTGATGTCTTGATGACGACCGCTTCACCGTTCACGTTACTGTTCCAAGGTGAACAACTAACGAGTGCCCTCTTATTCCATGCCGTGTTACTTGTGATTTTAGTCAGCTTTGGCAGTCTGTTGTATGTGCGGAGCGAAAATGAACGACTCGGTCGTTTCACCGTCTTCCCGAAGATCCATCCGTTCTTGATCATCGTGTTCTCCGTCTATACGACGATTTTACTCGCTGCCGTCATCGGCATCATCTCGTCTGAAAATCAATTTCTATATTGGCTTGCTGTCGCGATTCTTGCTTGGCCGGCGTTCAGCTCCTACCGCCGGATGATTGGGTGGAAACGTTGATTCCGTGCTACACTATGCCCAAACTCTTGGATAAAGGACGGAATGTATGATGCCAAAATATCTACACATCTATCACCAACTCGTCAGCCGGATTCAAGACGGCACGTTACCTGCCGAGACAAAACTGCCGTCTGAAACGGAGTTGATGCACGAATTCGAAGCCAGTCGCGGGACCGTCCGAAAAGCGATCGATGCTCTTCAAGACAAAGGGTTTGTCCGCAAACATCAAGGAAAAGGCGTCTTCGTCCTCAGTCAAGACGCAATCGCTTTTCAGTTCAACGGAATCGTCAGCTTTTCGGAAGCGCATCGTCAAATGGGACAACATGACGTCAAAACTGATGTCCTCTCCTGTACGACGATCGAAGCGACCGCTGAACTGGCCAACCAGTTTCATGTCGCACCCGGGACGTCTCTGACAGAAGTCAAACGCGTCCGGACGATTGACGGAGAGCGGGTCATCTACGATATTAATCTTTTCGTGACGTCACTTGTTCCCGGTCTGACTACAGAAATTGCCGGCGGATCGATTTATGCCTACATCGAACAGACGTTAGGACGGCAGATCAGTTACGCGAAACGGAAAATCGAGGCGCAACCCGCAACGATTGATGATCAACAGCACCTCGATCTTGAAGGGACGACGCATGTCATCGTCATCACGAACGATACGTATTATTATGAAGGGCAACATTTCGAGCGGACGCAGTCGCGCCACCGGCTCGACAAGTTTCAATTCACCGACATCGCACGCCGCTGACGGCTCAAACGATAAGAGCATCCTTACAAGAAAAGGAGAGAATGGAACTCAAATTCCGTTCTCTCCTTTTTTGAAAAGACGAATTGTAATATTAAGTGCAACACCTGACGGAAAACACAAAAAGCCCATAACGGCCTCGTGTAGAATGGAGTTACCACACCACAT